>UQWT01000001.1 GCA_900544815.1 uncultured Bacteroidales bacterium
GCCAAATTAGAGAAACCATATTGGAAAGGTTTCTATGGAATGATTGCCTATACTTACAGCAATGGTAAATCATTGAATGATGGTTGGGGTGATCAGGTATATTCAGCATTCCAAAGTGCAGCAACTGTAAACGGTAACAATATTCAGACTTTAGGCTATGCTTCATATATAATGCCTCACAGGCTTATTGCCAATATTTCTTACAGCAAAGAATATGCTAAGCATTTTAGAACAGGTATCAGTCTGTTCTATGAAGGCGGTCCTCAGGGCAAGGTTTCATACACGTATACATCTAATATAGTTGGTGATTATGGTGGACAGAACCTTATATATGTGCCGGCGTCTAAAGACGAGTTGAAATTTGCACAATATAATTATAAAGATGCAAGTGGTCAGACCCAAACTTATACAGCTGAGCAACAGGCAGAGGATTTCTGGAACTTTATTAACAATAATAAATATCTAAAGACCAGAAAGGGTAAATATGCAGAGCGTAACGGTTTGGTTTATCCATGGGTTAATCAGTTCGATCTTAAAATTACTCAGGATTTCTTTATCCAGTCTAAGAACGGTATGAGAAATACACTTCAGATTGGCTTGGATATTAAGAATGTTGGTAATCTTCTTAACAAGAATTGGGGCAATATGAAATCTGCTACCGCCAATCAAATTCTGAAGCAGACAAATAAGAGAACTGCCGGTGGTGCGACCGAGCCTGTTTATAACTTCCAGCGTAACGGTACAGAGGTTCTTAAGGATGCATTTACCAATACATTCGGTACCTCATCTACCTACCTAATGCAGATAAGTGTTAGATATATGTTCAACTAACATACTCTAATCATATAAGTCAAAACGGCGAGCAGAAACAGCTCGCCGTTTTTTTGAAGTGGATGTGTTGTCATTAGGTGTGCTTACCATTGCACTTTATAAAGAAAGTACGATGTTCCTTTATACTGAATACTATTTCCTTGCCAATTTTCGTCAATAAGATATGTATCTACTAATTGATATTCACTCATACCTGCAGTAAGCATTATATTATACCTAGAATAGTTATAATCACTTTGGCTGTTGTAATTATAAAATCCTATTTGTATTAACCTATCATTCTCCAATGTGTAAGGTTGTGTACACTTCGCATCTTTGAAAAATAGTAGTTTATTTGTAGCCTCGTATTCATAATAATCATAATTTTGATCAACGACATCTCTTATGATAGTTATATCTTCAACTAATTTTATATAGAATGGTGTATTGGCATTTCCATATATAACTTGCAGCGCTTTAATATCACCTAAAGACAAACTGTAATTGCGCCAAAACGCATTCCCGCTTTTTGTCGTCATAGTTGGGACACTTTCATCTATCGCAAAATTATTATATGAACCGTATAGCATAATGGAGTAAAAATCAAATTCGCCATAGTCAAAACCGTAATAATTTTGTTCTGTATATTTCTGAAAATTGTGCTGTTTCTCCTGTTTTATATTTTGGAAGTTAACGGTAATATAATTGTCTCTGTCTGCTCTTGTATGTTCATGAGCAATACCGAGTGCATGCATTATTTCATGTACTCCGGATATAGCTCTGTTCTGAATATTTGCTCCCAAGTTGATATATTGGCGTCCGCCTACACTTCCTATACTTGAGTAAGCGGCATTGGCATCTGATGAAATAAACTCAATATAGTCTCCGTTAGTTGCCCTTGTAAATGTAATTGTAGGAACTCTTTGTGATATTGCATTCATGGCACTATAAACATCACTCGGATTTACAAAATCATCAGCTATATTATAATAAACAACACCATTGTGCCAAAAATCCCCGGGTCTTGTAATAATAGCGCTTTTGGTGCTGACACTGTTCTCTTTTAAATATTCCACCTGTTTTGGCGTGAGAATAATATCACCGTCAATTACAGGAATAGAGTCTCTGTAGTAATCTATAACAACTCCATTAGACAATGTTACCTGTTTACTTGCTTCGTTAGGGAATGCTTCCAAGATTTGGCATACTTCGTTGGATTGTTCATTTAATTTTGGGCAATGTTCATCTTCAACAACTTTGTTGCATGAAGAAAATAATGCAAAGCATCCTATTAAATAGATTGATAGAATGTTGTTAAATAAACTTCTGTTTTTCATCTCGTTAAATTTTATAAGTTAATAATTGTATTATATGCCATCTAAATGGCAATTTTGTCCTATATAACACATAAGTAACTATGCGATTGAATCTTACTTTGCGAATATAATAAAAAATTGTAGTACGGCAACTTTTTACTATAATCAATTAGCAAGAGCTACAGCATGCAGGTATTTGCTTAAATGCTTGTTTTAGTTGAGCTAATTTATCTTTTTGAGGAGTACATGAGTCACTCTGTACTTAATGATTACTAAATTCCTCTATCCCTTTTAATATAAAAAAATCCCGAGAAAGCCTTTCAGCTCTCGGGATTATATTGTTATGGATAATATAAGCTACTTTACTACCGTATACAGTAACCTCAGCACCGGAGGGTTTTTACCGGCAGGCCCGTTAATCCAGCAGCTGTAGTAAGATGTGAGATTTGTGTAGTATGTAACATTGCCATAGTAATCTGTCTCCTGTGTTACAGCTGTAAACCATAAATCCAAACCATCGTCAACGAGAGCTGCCTCATCTTTCATAAAATACTTCTGAATTGTAGATGAACAATCCATACTATATTGTTGTAAGGATTTGTTTGCCGTGCCTCTGCCAGATTCTGCATATATGTCATTTACAGGATAGTAATACTTTGCCAATGCCGCTGTATCCCTTGTGGTAGGGTATAGGTCAGACGGATAGTTGGTATAGTCGTATGTTGCATTGGGCGTAAACGGAAAGATGAACGATGCTTTGCTTACAGCAATGTTCTTAGGATTGTAGTTGTTCGCTGCGCACCACTTGTCCAGAGTCTCTTTAAGTTCTTTTGCGCTTATGTATGGTTTCATTCCCGACAAACCCTCTGCCGGAAGCCTCTCCAAATCTGTTCTGCCCGCCATATCCTCTACACTGCTTTTAGGTCTTGAGGTGTTGAGACAGAAGCCGTTACCGAATTTGAAGAATATCGTAGTGTCTTTTGCACTCAGATTGCTCTCCCATGTTGGAGTAAAGTTTATTCTCATTCTTACTGTTGCATCGCTAAGGTTAAAAAGGGTAATCTTGCCTCCGTTTACAGGTTTTACAGCTGGCTCAGATACAACATACAGACCTTTGAATCTCTCCATAAACAGCGAGTTGGAATCTAATTGAGACTTGGTTGCTGTGAGTATCTCCTCTCCAAGTGATTTGTTGAGGTGAACAGTAAGCGAGTCCCCTAATAAAAGTGCCGGCGCAGCATTTAGTGGTGTAGACTCGTAATCATCTGTGGTTAGTGAGTTCTGGTACCTGTAAGTGCTGTCCAACACCTTTGTAGTTCTGTACACATTTACATTCTCAACTAATCCTGTCTGGTCTTCATTAAGATACTGTGTGCTTGATACCGGAATGGTAAGTGCAATGCTCTCCAACTTTGCATTTTTCCCAAAACTCAGCCCTTCGTATGAAAGGGCTATATTGGCTGCAGATGAAAAGTTTATCTCTCCAAACTCGTTAGATCTTAGATTGCCTATTATTATTTTACTTGCATTTCTGCCCTGAACGTTAGACATTGTGTTCAGTGTTAGAGGAACGGGGATGTCTACCGTTTTAAGATATATCTTCTCGTCATCTGGGATAAAGTCTTTGCCTACCTCTTTGTTAACGGATATACAGGACGCTGCGAGCGACATTCCCAACGACAGAGCGGCTATGTGGCGGAATAAATCCTTAAATTGCATTGTTACTTAGTATTTGATCGTAAAACGAATTGTACTTTTCTATGTATGCATTCTGTGGATCATCTATGTCTATGTATGGAAGAACCGGTAGCCCGGAATTTGCCACAGCGTCTGCAATCTCTGTGTTTAGAGCGTTGCTCCCAATGATGATTCCGTTTGCATACTGAATGGCCAATTTAGCAAGATTTATGCCATTGGGATTTTTTAGAATTTCCAAATCTTTTGCTTTAATGCCTGGTACTGTTACCTTTGAAGCCATATCTGCTGCAAACGGTTCATCTGCAACCTCATCGTAGAGAGATAAAATTAATTTGCTGTCTGCAAAGATAGGGTCATCCTTGTATGCCTTCTTTAAATAGATTGGTACAAGGTGCGATATCCATCCTTGACAATGGATAATATCCGGCTTCCAGCGAAGTTTCTTTACAGTTTCCAATACTCCGCGGGCAAAAAAATTTGCACGTTCATCGTTGTCTGCAAAAAATGGTTCCTTTTCGTCTCCGTAGACAAATTTTCTGTAAAAGTAATCGTCATTATCAATAAAGTAAACCTGCATTCTTGCAGATGATATGGAAGCAACCTTTATGATCAGAGGGCGGTCTACGTCATTTACCACAATGTTCATCCCTGACAGACGGATGACTTCGTGCAACTGATTTCTCCGCTCATTTATACAGCCGTATCTTGGCATAAACGAACGGATCTCCTTTCCGCTTTCCTGAACACCTTGAGGGAGATATCTTCCAACTTTTGATATGGTTGTCTCCGGCAGGTACGGGAAAATCTCGGAATTTACAAATAATACTCTCTTTGGCTCTTCTTTCATAATCAACAATTTTCATTACAAAGATAGCAAAAAAAAATTAAAGAATACTTTTTTTATATATCTTTGAGGTTTAAAAGCTATTTTGGGATGCTTTTAAATTTGTTATATCTCAGCCGATTACCTCTTTTTGAGGTCTTTATTCAATGAAAAAACGAGATTCCAACATAATTGAGAGAAGACTTCTTCACTCGTATCTCTCTTCAATTGTCAGTATAAGCTTGGTGCTTCTGCTGATTGGGGTCTTTGGTATGCTTATGGTTAATGTGCATCGGTTTTCCAATTTCTTTAAGGAGAATGTAAAGGTTACGGTTATTCTGGTGGGGAGCGCGGATGATGTTGCCGGGCATGAGATTGAAAAGGCTGTTTCATCAATGCCTCAGGTGAAAGATGTTGTATATGTTTCCAAGGATCAGGGAACAAAAGAGATGCAGGAGATGTTGGGGGAGGATTTTCTAAATGTTTTTGAAACTAATCCTATACCTATAAGTTTAGAGGTGGGGCTTAAGGGGGAGTACTTCAATTCAGATTCCGTAGCAGTTTTCGTACAGCAATTGGAGGAGAATGATATAGTAGAGGAGGTTGTCTACAAGTCTAATGTAATAGATGTTATAAACAGCAATATAGAGAAGATAGGCATTGCTTTTACTGTGTTTGTTGTTCTGCTTCTGTTCATCTCGTTTGTGCTTATCAACAATACGGTAAGGCTTAATGTCTTTCATAAGAGATTCTCCATATATACCATGAAATTGGTTGGGGCAACAAGGGCGTTTATAAGGGCCCCGTTCTTGCTGAAAGCTGTTTTTCAAGGTGTGTTGTCGGGACTCATAGCGGATCTTGCTCTGTTGGGTATTCTGTTTCTGTTAAAGAGCGAGTTTGCCATGATGTTTGAGATTATAGACGTGGGACTTTTGGCAATGGTACTTGGCGCTGTAATACTGTTGGGTGTGCTTATATGCGTATTGTGCACCTATTTTGTGATCAACAGGTTGGTGGCTCTCACCACAGATGAGCTTTACTACTGATTTTTGTAACTGAAATTTATTGTATTTAATATATGAAGTCTGATTTTGCTATACCAAAAAAGAATATCCTGTATATCATTGCAGGTTTTTTAGTAATGCTCCTTGGTTATCTGCTTATGACCGGCGGTGGGAGCGATAATCCTAACGAGTTCAATTATGCAATGTTTAATTTTAGGAGAACAGTGCTGGCTCCCGTTATGATTATTGTGGGGATGGTCTTGGAGATTGTTGCCATAATGTATAGAGGAGGTAAGGGTAATGAGTAGTTTAGAGGCAATATTCCTTGGGTTGGTGCAGGGACTTACGGAGTTCCTGCCTGTGAGTAGCAGTGGGCATCTTACTATATTCAAGGAGTTTCTTGGGATAGAACAAAGCAATTTGAGCTTTGAGGTGGCTGTCCATGCTGCTACCGTATTGAGCACCATAGTAGTCTTCCGGCATGAGATAATAAAGCTATTTACAGGCTTCTTTTCTAAGGGTATGAATTATGAGAAGCGGTATGTATTTATGATACTTGTTTCCATGATCCCCGTTTTTATAGTAGGAATGTTCTTTAAAGAGAGCGTTGAAGCTGTCTTTGGCAGTGGCCTTATGGTTGTAGGGATCATGCTGTTTGTTACGGCTGTGTTGTTGTCTCTGAGCGAGGTTCTTACCAAGAGACAGATGGCAAGGGGGAATGACGGCTCTCCGCTCAATTTTAAGAATACATTTCTTATGGGGTGTGCTCAGGCTATAGCCGTGCTTCCCGGGCTTTCGCGTTCCGGCTCCACTATCTCTACAGGGCTTATTTTGGGCGCAAAGAAGAGCGATGTTGCCCAGTTTTCGTTCCTTATGGTGCTTATACCCATTCTGGGCGAGGCATTTTTAGAACTTGTTGGTGGCAATTTTACCTCTGCGGAGTCATCGATAGCAACATTGCCTCTGCTGCTTGGTTTTATATCTGCCTTCCTTAGCGGGTTATTTGCATGTAAAGTGATGATAAATTTGGTTAAGAGGGCCAAATTGTGGGGCTTTGCTGTCTACTGCTGTATTGCAGGTGCTGTCTGCATTATCTATAGTATCTGTGCTTAACAAGGTTGCAGGGGAGAGATATGTACTATTTTGTATCTGATATACATCTAGGACTTAATCATTTGGATCCTGTTGAGCGAGAGCGCAGGTTTGCCTCTTTCCTAAACGGGCTGCCTGCCAATACAAAAGCTGTTTATATGCTTGGCGATATCTTTGATTTTTGGTATGAGTACAAGAATGTGGTTCCAAGGGGTTTTACCCGTGTGCTCGGGGCAATGGCAGCATTGGTAGACAGGGGTGTTGAGATCTGTTTTTTTAACGGTAACCACGATATATGGACATATTCGTACCTGCAGAATGAGATTGGGGTTAAACTTCTTAAACAGCCATATATAGTTGAAATAGAGGGGAAACGGTTTTGTTTGGGGCATGGAGATGCTCTTGGGGATGGTGATAAAGGGTATAAATTCCTGCGCTCTGTCTTCTATAACAGATTTCTCCAGATTCTTTTTAGTGGAATACATCCCCGCTGGGCCTTTAAATTGGCGCATTCATGGAGCAGGCATAACAGGCTTTCGAGGGATATAAGCGGAGAGTTTAAGGGTGAGAATGAGCGGATTGTAAGGTTCGCAGAGAATTATAATGCAAATCTTCTTCCCGACAAAAAAGTCGATTATTTTATCTTTGGTCACTATCATTATTGCACTGATTACAGATTAAAGAATGGTGGCGAGCTGTTTATAATGGGGGAGTGGATACATACTTTTGATTATCTGTCGTATTCCGGCGGCGGACGACCTCAAAGAGAGTATTATCTGTAATAAGTTAATAGTTGAGAGTTTATAGTGTATAGAGAAAAGCTTTGGCGTTGGCTATCAAAATTAAATTAGCTAAAGCAAAAGCTAATGCTAACGCCAACTCCAACGCTATTTGTTGAACATGGAGTAGTATAGGAAGTCAAAGGTTCCTTGGTGGTACATCTCTACAAGCTCTTCTACGTTTTTGTCTTCTCCGTATTTGTCATAAGGTTTCTTTAGGTCAGACCCAAAAAGTTTTGCGACTCCTTGCCAAAATCCCGCCGTTATCCCACCTTTGTAACCTTTTATAACATAAAAGGATGCCCTGCCAAGCTCTCTGTCTAACAGCTTTAAGAGCAGTTTGCCTTGCGAGAATGTGAGGTTTCTTAAAGGTTTTTCAAACTCTTTGAAGAGTCTCTTTTCGTATTGGTTGATATATTTGTCCCGCTCCCTTTTTGTAAAGTTGGAGTGTTGTATAACACTGTCTGCCTCAAGTGTTATCTCCTTTGCTTTTAGTGCATACGGATAAACCTTCTTAAAGTTCCATACAAGTCTGTAGTATTGCCTCCATGCTTTGCTTTTTTTCCAGTTGGCCGGGCGGTAGATTACCTTTATCTCCCTAAGGTTGTCAAAAAAGACAGTGTCTCCGTTAATAATCTCAAAGTTAAGTATTTTGTTCTTTATCTCCGGAGCTATTACGTTGCGGGGAAGCCTGTACATTGAATCGGGTCGGTTGTATTTGTTGTACTTGGGCAGAAACCCTTGGGCAAAAAGGCTCGGCGGCAATGCAAGTATAAATAATATGATTAACAATCTTCCCATACAAGCCTCAAATATATGCAAATTTCATGCTCTCATAAAATTTAATCTCCAAAACCAATTAAAATCATAATAAGCTTTAGCTTTAACCCTCTTTATTTAGTTTATAGCTAAAAGAAAACTGTTTTTCATCTTTACTCTATAAACTATAAACTTTTATAATGCTGTCTATACACTATTAACTATACACTTTCAACTAAATTAAGGCCAACGCCAAAGTATTATAACTCATAATCAGAAACAGTTCTTCTCTCCGTTGATTGACAAGTCGTTCACAACTGTATCTAATTACCATCTATCCTTTCTGTCCTCTCCTTACCCTAAATTAGCCAAAACTAACGCCAAAGCTAAATTTTTTTGATTTGGAAGGGATATTTCTTTTTTTTATGTAAATTTGAACTTTAATAATTCCTAAACTTTTCACCAAGATGCTTATAGATGTATCCTCTTTTACCCCATGGACCTTTTTTACAGATATGGGGTTCATTTCACTTCTTATTCTAATTGGAAAACTCATAAGGGTTAAACTGAAAATAGTGCAGAAGCTGTTTATCCCGCCAAGTCTTATTGCCGGTGCTCTGGGTCTTACTTTTGGCCCTAACGGTTTGGGGTGGCTACCTTTGTCGGGAAACTTGGGAAGTTATGCCTCTGTCCTTATAGCGTTGGTATTCGGCGCATTGCCGTTATCTTCTTCTAACGTTAAGCTCAAAGAGGTTGCAGGGCGTGTTGGCCCTATGTGGGCGTATGCGCAGATAGGTCTGCTGTTGCAGTGGGCTTTAGCCGGTCTGTTTGGCCTGTTTGTACTTAAGCTTATATGGCCTTCGCTCAACGATGCGTTTGGTACAATGCTGTCTACCGGTTTTTACGGAGGGCACGGAACGGCGGCGGCAATTGGTGCTGCTTTTAACGGTCTTGGTTGGGATGAGGCTGAGAGTCTTGGCATGACAACTGCTACCGTTGGAGTGGTATGTGCAATCATCTTTGGTTTGATATTTATCAAATGGGCGGCAGCTCACAAACATACGGCTTTCATTGCAGATTTTAAGGATCTTCCCGACGATCTACGCAGTGGCCTTGTGCCCGAGGACAGGCGTAAGTCTATGGGGCAGGCAACAACATCATCTATCTCCATTGAGCCTCTTACTTTCCATTTAGCCCTTATCTTTATGGTGGCACTTGGAGGTTATCTCATAAGTGTTTTGGTTAAAAATCATTTTCACGGATTGGAGCTTCCTGTTTTCAGCTGTGCCTTTATTGTTGGCTTGCTGTTTAAACAGAGCTTCAACAAACTGAACATAAGCAACTATATCTGTACAGACACCATATCGAGACTTTCAAGTATGTTTACAGATCTATTGGTGGCATTTGGTGTTTCTGCCATAAAGTTGGGTGTGGTTGTAAAGTATGCCGTTCCGCTGATAGTAATGTTATTGTTCGGCGTAATAATGGTCTTCTTTATAACGTTTGTGTTCGGACGTCTGTATTCAAGAACATATTGGTTTGAGAGGAGTATATTTGCTTGGGGATGGTGGACAGGCACAATGGCTATGGGGATAGCGTTGCTTAGAATCGTTGATCCTGAGGGGCGAAGCAAGGCTATGGATGATTATGCTTTGGCTTACCTGCCGGTAGCTCCTGTGGAGATTTTAGTAATTACTTTTGTCCCTATAATGTTTGCTAACGGAATGGGGCTTTGGATGTCTCTCATCTGCTTGGCCGGCGCTTTGGTAACTATTCTTATATCATGGAAATTTGACTGGCTTAAAAAGTCACCCGAACAACATGAGTATCTTAAATAGGACTAAAATAATGAATGTATAAGATTATAGTATGATATTGCCAACGCCATATTAGTTTATTGTTTATAGTCAGTTAATTAGTTTATTGGTTATGGTTTATAGTTTAAAGTCAGATAATTAGTTTATTGTTTTTAAGTTGAAAGTTTCTTACTTTAAGCTTTACTGCTATTAACTTAAAAACTGTCTATACACTATAAACTTTCAACTCTTAACTTTTATTTGGCTTTAGCTAGTTTAATTTTGATAGCTAACGCCAATGCCAAAGCCGCTTAGATTTGGCTATTTTTTAACGAACTATTGCTTAGTTATTAGAGGTTATGATTAAAGTTTACAGGTTTTTTCTTTTCGCTTTACTGATGACAGTTTTGTCGGGAAGCGTATTACAGGCTAAAAATGAAAAGAAGTTCGCCGACAGAGCCTACAAAAAGGCTGAGGCCGGATTGCCTCTTACCGAGGCCGAAATAAAGGTGGTTGCGGATTCTGTACACAGGCGTTATCCCACCTTAGACACGCACAACGATACGGCAACGTATTGGAATCACCCTGATGGTGACTACGGTGTGAAAAAAGGGCAGGTCTCTTTTGAAAAGATGAGGCAGGGAGGCTTGGACGGGGCGTTCTTTGCCGTATATTTAGATCCGGGGCCAATAGACAAGCATAGCTTGGATTCGGTTAAGGCGCATGCAGACAATGAGTTTGAGCTTTGCCACAGATATATGGCAGCACATTCGGATGAGGCTGCGTATGCATATAGGGCCGGTGATGTAGATAGCCTTAAAAGGATAGGTAAACGTATTGTGGTTCAAGCTATTGAAAATGGTTATCCTATTGGTTGGGATATAAATAACGTTAAGCATTATTATGATTTGGGGGTAAGGGCCATTACTTTGAGCCATAATGGCCATAATACTATTTGTGATGCGGCCATGGATAAGAAGCCCCCAATGTATGGAGGGTTGTCTCCGTTTGGCATTGAGGTAATTAAAGAGATGAACAGGCTTGGAATAATGATAGATCTGTCTCATGGTGCCTCCTCTACTTTGGCAGATGTGTTGAAATATTCTGCAGCTCCTATAATTGCCTCTCATTCCGGAGCAAGGGCTATAAAGGATCATAAAAGGAATCTTACAGATGACGAACTTAGGGCAATAGCTGCCAATGGTGGTACAATACAGGTTGCCACGGGGCGTTATTTCCTTTCAACCTTGCCTAAGAATGAGGTTGGAGTCTCTATCCTTTGCGATCATATAATGCATGTCATTGAGGTTGCCGGTGAGGATCATGTGGGAATAGGTACCGATTTCGACGGCGGCGGCGGTGTAGTAGGATTAGAGGATGTTTCAAAGATGAAGGAGATAACATATGAGCTGCTTAGAAGAGGGCTTACTCCTGCTCAGTTGGGCAAGTTCTGGGGAGGGAATATCCTTAGGGTCTGGAGGGATGTTGAAAAGGTTTCGTTCATTCTTTCCCAAAACGAAAAAAATAGAATTTTTTCATATTTGTAACTGTGTGAAAACAACTATTTTATGTTGAAAAAAAAATTGCCAAAATGTTGTTTTTTTGAGCAAAAAAGTTGTTATGTGAGGAAATTTGTGTATATTTGCAATCCCGAAATTTAGCTCCGTTACAGCTAAGTGTTTGAGGGATAAGAAGTTAAAGAATTACAATATTTTATTGTATTAAATTGTAAAAGTAATGTTACAACCAAAGAAAACCAAATTTAGAAGGCAGCAGAAAGGCCGCATGAAAGGCATCGCTCAAAGAGGTAGCCAGTTGGCATTTGGATCATTTGGAATCAAGACTCTTGAGTCATGCTGGATGACAGGTCAGCAGATTGAGGCTGCGCGTCAGGCTGTAGTTCGTTATATGAAACGTGAAGGAAAGATTTGGATTAGAATCTTCCCCGATAAGCCATACACCAGAAAGCCTGCCGAGGTTCGTATGGGTAAAGGAAAAGGTGCTCCAGAGGGATTTGTTGCTCCGGTTACTCCCGGTAGAATGCTTATTGAGGTTGAGGGTGTTCCAATGGAGGTTGCTAAAGAGGCACTTCGCTTGGGCGCTCAGAAACTTCCTGTTACTACAAAGTTTGTGGTACGTAGAGATTTTGTTGAATAATTTTAATGGAGAATCAGAGAATGAAAATAGCAGAAGTACGTGCAATGTCTGTAAAGGATTTACAGGAGCGTATTGAGCAGGAGAAAACTGCTCTCAACACTATGAAGATGAATCATGCCATCTCTCCATTAGAGGATTCATCTAAATTAAGCAAGGCAAGAAAAGATATAGCAAAAATGCTCACAGTGCTTGGTGAGAAACTAAACCAGGACCAAAAATAGTCATCAATGGAAAGAAATCTTCGTAAAGAAAGAATAGGTGTAGTGGTTAGTAACAAAATGGATCGCTCTATTATTGTTGCTGTTAAAGAAAAAGAGAAACACCCTATTTACGGAAAGTTCGTAAATAAAACCACTAAGTTTGTGGCTCACGATGAAAAAAATGAGTGCAGTGAAGGAGATACTGTAAGGATTATGGAAACTCGTCCTTTAAGCAAGACCAAACGCTGGAGATTAGTAGAAATAGTAGAAAAAGTTAAATAACGATGATACAGCAAGAATCAAGATTAATGGTAGCGGACAACAGTGGTGCAAAGGAGGTTCTTTGTATCCGTGTTCTTGGTGGTACACGCCGCCGCTATGCAAGTGTTGGCGACAAGATAGTTGTTGCCGTTAAGAGTGCCATCCCGGGGGCTGATGCCAAGAAGGGTTCGGTATCTAAGGCAGTTGTGGTTCGTACAAAAAAAGAGATCCGTCGTCCGGATGGTTCTTATATCAGATTCGATGAGAACGCATGTGTTCTTTTGAACAATCAGGGTGAGGTTCGCGGAACTCGTATTTTTGGACCTGTTGCCCGTGAATTGCGTGATAATTATATGAAAATTGTTTCCTTGGCACCTGAGGTACTATAATAATAAGGAATAGTAATTATGAATAAGAAGTTACATATTAAGAAAGGTGATATGGTTTTTGTTAACGCTGGTGAGGAAAAGGGTAAAACCGGTAAAGTGCTTAGCGTAGACAGAGATAAGAACCGTGCCATTGTTGAGGGACTCAACTTGGTAAGCAAAAATACTAAGCCTAATGCAAAGAACCCTCAGGGAGGAATCGTTAAGCAGGAAGCTGGTATTCATATTTCAAATTTGCAGGTTGTAGATCCTGTTAAAGGTGGTGCAACTAAAATTGGTCGTCGTCTTAACGATAAAGGAAAACTTGTTCGTTATGCAAAAAAATCCGGGGAGGAAATTAAATAATGGCAAAAGAGACAAAGAAAGCTGCAGCTCCTAAGGGTGGAGAACAGGTGAAAGTAGAAGGTTTTGTCCCTACTCTTCAGAAAAAATACAAAGATGAGATAGTTGGCAAACTCATGAAGGAGTTTGGTTATACATCTATCATGCAGGTTCCTAAATTGGTTAAGATTGTTATCAACCAGGGTATGGGACAGGCTACTCAGGACAAGAAATTGGTTGAGGTTGCTCAGCAGGAGCTTACTGCCATCACTGGTCAGAAGGCTATGTTGACCTACTCAAGAAAGGATATTTCAAACTTCAAACTTCGTAAGGGTATGCCTATTGGAGTTAAAGTTACTCTTCGTAGAGAGAAGATGTATGAGTTCCTTGAGAGACTTATTGCTATCTCTCTTCCTCGTATCAGAGACTTTAAAGGTATAGATGAGAAATTTGACGGTAAAGGCAATTATACCCTTGGTATAAAAGAGCAGATCATATTCCCTGAAATTGATATCGACAAGATTACAAAGGTTTTGGGAATGGAGATTACTTTTGTAACCAATACAGAGAACGATGAGGCTGCTTATACACTTCTTCGTGAGTTTGGATTGCCTTTTAAAAACAGTAAGAAATAATCTAAAGAGAGATAGATAATGGCAAAAGAATCAATGAAGGCACGCGAGGTAAAACGCGCAAAGTTATGTGCCAAATATGCTGAGAAACGTAAAGCCCTTAAAGAGGCCGGCGACTATGCTGCTCTTGACAAGTTGCCTAAGAATGCAAGTCCGGTTCGTCTTCACAACCGTTGTGCTCTTACCGGCAGGCCTAAAGGTTATATGCGTATTTTCGGCATCAGCCGTATCCAGTTCCGCGAAATGGCGAGCAAGGGCCTTATCCCCGGCGTACGCAAAGCAAGCTGGTAGTATTTATTATTAAACATTTTATTAACGTTGGATATCGGGCGCCGGCTCTCCGTTTTTGTCGGGAAGAGAATTAAAGGCGTCGAATCTTTTAAAAAATTAAAAAATGACTGATCCAATTGCAGATTTTTTAACTCGCATTCGTAATGCTTCGGCTGCGGGTCACAAGACAGTTGAGATTCCTTCATCTCGTATGAAGATTGAGTTAACCCGTGTTCTACATGAGAAGGGTTACATCCTTAGCTACAAAATTGTTGAAGGCAAACCTTTCAACACAATCAAAATTGCTCTTAAATTCCATCCGGAGAGCAAGAGAGCTGCTATCAAAAAGATTATTCGTGTAAGTAAACCTGGTCTTAGACAGTATACCGGAGTTGCTGATATGCCAAGGGTACTTAATGGATTGGGTATCGCTATCCTTTCTACCTCTAAAGGTATCATTACAGATAAAGAGGCTAAGACAATGAATGTAGGTGGCGAGGTTATCTGCTACGTTTACTAACGGATAATTAAATTAGTACTAAATTATAACAATTAATAAAAATGTCAAGAATAGGAAAATTACCTGTAAGCCTTCCACAAGCTGTTACAGTAACAGTAGGTTCTGACAATGTGGTTAAGGTTAAAGGCCCACTCGGTGAATTGACACAGAAGGTTGATCCTGATATTAAAGTAACCGTAGAGGGAGGCGTGGTACATGTAGAGAGACCTACAAACCAGCCGCGCCACAGATCGCTACATGGTTTGTACCGTGCACTTATACACAACATGGTTGTTGGTGTTTCAGAGGGCTTTACTGTTAAACAGGAGCTTGTTGGTGTTGGTTTCCGTGTAGAGGCTAAAGGCCAGATCCTTGAGTTCAGCCTTGGTTTCTCTCATGATATTCACATGGAGCTTCCAAAAGAGATTAAACCTGAGGTAGAACCTGTTAAAAAGGGTGCTAACCCTGTATTGGTACTTAAGAGTGCAGATAAACAGCTTCTTGGAATGGTTGCTGCTAAGATTCGCTCTCTACGTAAACCAGAGCCTTACAAGGGTAAAGGTATTAAGTTTGTTGGTGAACAACTTCGTCGTAAGGCTGGTAAGTCTGCCGGCGCTAAATAATAAGGAGAAGGTTTATGGCTTTAAATAAAATAGAAAGAAGACAGAGAATACGTTACCGTATTCGTAAAATAGTTAACGGTACTGCTGAACAGCCAAGAATGAGCGTGTTTAGAAGTAACAAGCAGATTTATGTTCAGTTTATAGATGATGTTAAAGGTGTTACATTGGCAGCTGCATCATCTTTGGATAAGAATCTTGCCGATGCTGTTAAAGGTAAAACTAATACCGAAATCGCAGCTATTGTTGGTAAAGCTGCTGCCGAGAAGGCTAAAGCAGCAGGTATTGAGAAGGTTTCATTCGATCGTGGAGGTTACCTTTATCATGGTAGAGTTAAAAGTTTGGCTGACGCCGCTCGTGAGGGTGGTCTTAAATTCTAGGAACTATGGCAGATATGAATGTAAAAAGAGTTAAAACTACCGAACTAGAGCTTAAAGACAGACTAGTTGCAGTTAGAAGAGTTACTAAAGTAACAAAAGGTGGTCGTCACTTCAGTTTTGCAGCAATAGTTGTTGTAGGTGATGAGAATGGTGTTGTTGGCTACGGACTTGGAAAGGCTAACGAGGTTACCACCGCTATATCTAAAGGTGTAGAGGATGCTAAGAAGAATCTTATAAAGGTTCCTCTTAACAAGACTACTATTCCACACGAGCAGGTTGGAAAATTTGGAGGTGCTAATGTATTCATGAAACCTGCTGCAGAGGGAACAGGACTAAAGGCCGGTGGTGCTATGCGTGCTGTTTTTGAGTCTGCAGGTATTCGTGACGTGTTGGCTAAATCTAAAGGCTCATCAAACCCTCACAATCTTGTTAAGGCAACAGTTGCAGCTCTTGCAGAGATGCGTGATGCTTACACGATTGCCGGTTTGAGAGGTATTGCTATGAACAAAGTATTTAACGGTTAAGGAGGAGACACAAATGGCAAAAGTTAGAATTACTCAGACTAAAAGTAAGAATGGCGCTACAAAAAATCAAATAGCGTGTCTGCAGTCTTTAGGAATCCGCAAAATACATCACTCTGTAGAGGTTGAACTCGATCCTATACGTAAAGGTATGTTAGAGAGAGTTTTACATCTTGTTAAAGTTGAAGAAATTAGCTAATAGGAGATTTTAAGAATGAAATTACATACATTAACCCCTTCTAAAGGTTCTCTTGGCAGAGAAAAAAGAATTGGCCGTGGTGAGGGTTCTGGTCACGGTGGTACATCTACACGTGGTCATAAAGGTGCTCAGTCACGTTCGGGATACTCTCGCAAGAAAGGTTTTGAGGGTGGTCAGATGCCTATTCAGAGGCGTTTGCCTAAATACGGATTCAAGAATCCGAATAGAGTTGAATACAAAGCGATAAATCTGTCAAGCTTGCAGGCTCTTTACGAGAAGCATAACGTTACAGATATTACTGTAGATACATTGGTTGAATTTGGACTTGTTTCCGGAAAGGATTTGGTTAAGATCTTAGGAAATGGTGAGCTTAAGGCAAAGCTTAATGTCTCTGCCAACGCTTTCTCAAAATCTGCCATTGCTAAGATTGAAGCTGCACAAGGTTCAACAACTCTAATTTAACCTTATAACCCTTATGAAAAAGTTTATAGACACTATAAAAAATATTTTCAAGATTGAGGAACTGCGTAAAAGAATAGTCTACACTATTCTTTTACTTCTGGTGTATCGTTTGGGCTGCTTTGTTGTGGTTCCGGGTATAGATCCTACGCAGTTGGCCGGTCTGCAGGCACAAACAGGAGACGGACTTATGAGTCTGTTGAATATGTTCTCCGGTGGTGCTTTCGGTAACGCCTCGATTTTTGCACTTGGTGTAATGCCTTATATCTCTGCATCAATCGTAATCCAGCTCTTGGGAATTATGGTTCCTTATTTCCAGAAACTGCAGCGCGAAGGCGAGAGCGGAAGAAGGAAATTGAACCAGATGACACGTTATTTGACAATTGTAATTCTTGCATTGCAAGGGCCTGCTTATCTAACAAATCTGCATGCACAGTTGCCGGATACAGCGTTTTTGATTAAAGGATTTTCATTCAATCTGTTTGCTACTATAGTACTTATTGGTGGTACAATGTTTATAATGTGGTTGGGAGAACGTATTACAGACCGCGGCTTAGGTAACGGTATCTCACTCATCATTATGATTGGTATTATTGCAAGACTTCCATATGCATTGGTTGCTGAGATTGGAACCAAGACACAGTCCGGTTCCGGCAGTCTTCTTATGCTTATAGTTGAGTTGGTTCTTTTGGCCCTTGTAATAATAGGTACAATAGCGTTGGTTCAGGGAACAAGAAAGATTCCTGTTCAGTATGCCAAGAGAATTATAGGTAATAAACAATATGGTGGGGTGCGTCAGTATATACCTCTAAAGATAAACGCAGCAGGTGTTATGCCAATTATCTTTGCCCAGGCTTTGATGCTGTTCCCAATTATATTTGCAAGTTTTGATGCTACAAGAGGATTAGCCGCCTCACTTAGTAACTATACAGGCTTCTGGTATAATTTCATATTCGGTTTAATGGTTGTTGCATTCACCTATTTCTACACCGCAGTTACGGTGAATCCTACCAATATGGCAGAAGATATGAAGAAAAACGGCGGTTTTATACCGGGTGTCAAACCAGGTAAGAAGACTGCTGAGTATTTGGACTCTATAATGTCTCGTATTACACTTCCGGGCTCTATATGTTTGGCTTTGGTTGCTATATTACCTGCATTTGCCATGAAATTAGGCGTTAACAACCAGTTTGCGCAGTTCTATGGCGGAACCAGCTTGTTGATTCTTGTTGGTGTAGTTCTGGATACTCTTCAACAGATAGATAGCTATCTGTTAATGCGCCACTATGATGGTCTTATGAAGACAGGACGTCTTAAAGGCCGTCAAGGATAGTAAATTTTTAATAGTTCTTTTGAAATGATATTCCTGAAATCAGATGAGGAGATAGAACTTCTAAGGGAGAACGCGATTTTGGTTTCCAAGACTCTTGCGGAGGTTGGTAAAGCCATAAAGCCGGGCGTAAAGACAATTGAGCTCGACAAATTGGCAGAGACCTACATAAGAGATAACGGGGCTGTTCCGGGTTTTCTCAATTACGGAGGTTTTCCCTATACACTTTGTATATCTGTAAATGATACCGTTGTCCACGGTTTTCCCGGAAATTATGAGCTTAAAGAGGGCGACATAGTTTCAATAGACTGCGGTACGGTTTACAAAGGATTTAATGGCGACTCTGCTTATACCTTTCCTGTAGGGGAGGTTGATGCAAAGACCCGTCAGTTGTTGGATGTTACAAAACAATCTCTCTATCTTGGAGCACAAAAGGCTATAGCCGGCAACAGGATTGGGGATATTGGAAGTGCAGTCCAGCATTATGTTGAGCAATTCGGTTTTTCTGTTGTTAGAGAGATGGTAGGCCACGGGATAGGTAAAAGACTTCACGAGGCACCGGAGGTTCCTAATTATGGTAAGGCCGGACAGGGAAAGAAACTCATAGAAAATATGGTTATCTGTATAGAGCCAATGATCAATATGGGCGTAAAGGATGTATACTTAGACGACAACGGATGGGCAATCCATACGGCGGATAATATGAAGTCTGCTCATTTTGAGTTTATGGTGGCTGTAAAACACGGGCAACCACAGGTATTAACAACATTTGAATTTATTGAAAACAGATAAAAATTAAATTATTAGAAGATGTCAAAACAAGCGGCGATAGAGAAAGACGGTACAATAGTAGAGGCGTTGTCAAATGCCATGTTCAGAGTTGAATTGGATAATGGACATGTGATAATAGCCCATATCTCCGGTAAAATGAGAATGCACTACATTAGAATTCTGCCTGGAGATAAGGTAAGGGTAGAGATGTCTCCTTATGATTTAACTAAAGGAAGGATTTCTTTCAGATACAAATAAAAACTTAATATAATGAAAGTAAAAGCATCCATAAAAAAGCGCAGCGATGATTGCAAGATTGTTAAACGCAAAGGTCGTTTATATGTAATTTGCAAAAAGAACCCTAAGTTCAAAATGCGCCAAGGATAATTCCAATTGTAAATAATTTTAGATAAAGAAAAATAATTATGGCACGTATAGCCGGAGTTGATTTACCAAAAAACAAGCGTGGAGAGATAGGTTTAACCTATATCTTTGGAATTGGTCGTAGTTCTGCCAAAAAGATCCTTAGTAAGAACGGAATCGATTTTGATACCAAGGTACAAGATTGGACAGATGACCAAGTCGCTGCAATAAGACAGACTATTGCAGAAGAGTATAAAATAGAGGGCGAACTTCGTTCTACTATTCAGATGAACATCAAACGTCTTATGGACATTGGTTGTTACAGGGGAATCCGTCATAGAATTGGTTTGCCTGTAAGAGGACAGAGCACAAAGAATAATGCCCGTACTCGTAAAGGCAAGAAGAAAACTGTGGCAAATAAGAAGAAAGCAACTAAATAGAACATAGGAATATGGCAAAGAAAACAGGATCATCCAATAAAAAAAGAGTTGTTAAGGTTGAGGCTTATGGGCAGGCTCATATTTCTTCTACTTTCAACAACGTGATTGTAACTCTAACAAACAGCCAGGGACAGGTTATCAGCTGGTCGTCAGCTGGTAAAATGGGCTTTAGAGGTTCTAAGAAAAACACACCTTACGCAGCTCAGGTAGCAGCAGCAGATTGTGCTAAAGTTGCATACGATTTAGGTTTGCGTAAAGTAAAAGCTTATGTTAAGGGCCCGGGTGCAGGACGTGAATCTGCTATTCGTACTATACACGGAGCAGGAATAGAGGTAACAGAGATTATAGATGTAACTCCACTTCCTCATAACGGATGTAGACCAAAAGGTCGTCGTAGAGTATAATTCCTAATAATTTAAAATTGATTAAATATGGCAAGATATACTGGGCCTTCTACTAAAATAGCCCGCAAATTTGGAGAACCAATTTTTGGTCCCGATAAAAGTTTTGAACGCAAAAACTTTCCTCCAGGACAGCATGGCCTTGCAAGAAAGAGAAAGAAAACTTCTGAGTACGGTGTACAGTTAAAAGAGAAACAGAAAGTAAAATATACTTATGGTGTTCTTGAAAGACAGTTCCGTAATCTATATGAGAAAGCTTCTAAGATGAAGGGCAGAAAGGGTGAAAACCTTGTAATGCTTCTCGAAAGCCGTCTCGACAATTTAGTCTACAGATTGGGTATAGCCCCTACACGTGCAGCTGCAAGACAGTTGGTCTCACACTGTCACATTGTGCTTAACGGTAGCGTTTGCAATATCCCTTCTACCTTGGTTAAACCAGGTGAGATTATTGGTGTTCGCGAAAGATCAAAGAGCTTAGAGGTTGTTCAAGATAGTATTGCAGCTCGTGCTAACAAGTACCCTTGGTTAGAGTGGAATTCTGCCTCTTTGGAGGGTAAATTCCTTAACCTGCCAGACAGAACAGAGGTACCTGAAACCATAAACGAGCAGCTCATCGTTGAGTTGTACTCTAAATAATAAGCTTGCTTTTAAGCGTAACACTAATAAAAATTTATAAACATGGCAATTTTAGCATTTCAAAAACCCGATAAGGTTATAATGCTCGACTCAACTGATACCTATGGTAAATTTGAGTTTAGACCTTTAGAGCCTGGATATGGTATTACTATCGGCAACGCTTTACGCCGTATACTACTCTCTTCAATAGAGGGCTTTGCAATCACATCCATTAAAATAGACGGAGTGGATCATGAGTTTGCAACAATCCCCGGAGTTATTGAAGGTGTAGTTGATATTGTGCTCAACTTTAAGAGAGTACGTTTCAAACAGATGGTAGAGGGCGAGGATAGTGAGGTGATTACCGTGAATGTTAGTGGACAGCAAGAATTTACTGCAGCAGACATTTCAAAAAGTCTTTCTTCGTTCAAAGTCCTTAACCCTGAACAGCATATCTGTTTTATGGAGCCAACTGTAAAGTTGACCATTGAGATGAGAATAGGAAAGGGTAGAGGTTATGTCCCTGCAGACGAGAACAAGGTAGATGGAGCACCATTTGGAACTATTGCAATTGATTCCATCTTTACCCCAATAAGGAATGTAAACTGGAATGTAGAACCATGGCGTGTAGAGCAGAAGACAGACTACGACAAGTTGAATCTTGAAATTACTACAGACGGTTCTATCCATCCTAAGGATGCTTTGAAAGAGGCTGCAAAAATCCTTATACATCACTTTATGTTGTTCTCTGATGAAAAGATAAGTTTGGAGGCACCGCCTGAGGTTGTAAGTAACGAATTGGATGAGGAGTCATTGCGTATGCGTCATCTTCTTCTTACAAAACTTTCGGATATGGAATTGTCCGTTAGGGCTCTAAACTGTCTTAAAGCAGCTGATATAGAGACATTTGCAGATTTGGTTTCACACCAGAGATCTGAACTCATGAAGTTTAGAAATTTTGGTAAGAAATCTTTAACCGAAATAGACACCTTGGTTGAGAGACTTAAACTCAACTTTGGAATGGATGTTTCTAAGTATAACATTGAAATTAAAAAAAATAACAATACAAAATGAGGCATAATAAGTCATTCAACCATTTAGGTAGAAAGAGCGGTCACCGTAAGGCTATGCTTGCAAATATGGCTTCTTCTCTCTTGCTGCACAAGAGAATAGAGACTACACTTGCCAAGGCTAAAGCTTTGAGAATGTATGTTGAGCCGCTTATTACCAAATCTAAGGAGGACAGTACTCACTCAAGAAGAACTGTGTTCAGCTACCTGAAACAGAAAGAGGCTGTTACCGAGCTTTTTAGAAATATTGCTCCTAAGATTGCGGATCGTCCGGGCGGATATACCCGTATTCTTAAAACAGGTTTCCGTGTAGGTGATGCTGCAGACATGGCAATTATAGAGTTGGTAGATTTCAACGAAGCTGCTCTTGCATCTGCTCCTAAGAAAGATACCAAGAAACCTTCTACACGTAGAAGTAGAGCTAAGAAGGCTGCTCCTGCAGCTGAGGCTCCGGCTACAGAGGAGGCTAAGGCTGAATAGTATAGAAACGGTATAGAAAGAATATCTTTCTAAATAATAAAGGGGTGCCTATGTGAAGTGGCGCCCCTTTGTTGTAGTATGCTTGGCATGATTTATTCTATTGTCTTCTGTCGCATTCCGTAAAATTGTTTTTTCAATTCTTCTGTTTTTGCTAAAAATTGTTTGTACCCATCACTCTCACTGTTAAACGGTCTATGTTTTTCTGCCAAGGTGATTTTTTCTGCCAAACGCATAAGAGCTCCAATATTTGGCTTAAAACAGTTCTCTACGAACCTTTCAAATATATATTTAACCGCAATAGCAGACGGGTGAACAAGGTCTTCTGCATAGAACCTATAATCCCTAAGTTCGTCTGTCATTATCTCGTACGATGGAAAATATGTGATATTATTGCCGTTAACAACCTCCTCTAATGCAAGATGCAGGGATGCCTTACTTATAGAGTTTCCATGCAATCCATCTTTAATATGCCTTATAGGACTCACCGTAAATATAACCTGCTTGTCGGGAAGAAAACTGATAATCCTATTTAAATTCTCTATGATACGGCTCACCGACAATAACTCCCTTTTAAAAAGCGCCGGATTCAGCTTATTGCAGTTGGCCACTACCGTGTCTGTTTCCAAATACTTGTAACACCACGCCGTTCCTAATGTAATCACAATAACCGTTGCCTTATTGAAAAATTCAGCTGCTGCATAAAGCGATCTATTGGCATTTTCCAAAAAGGCGGCAGGTGTATTCCGCGCAAAAGATGTATGGTGAGACAATGAACAGTATAACTCTCCCGTTTTAATGACATCTTTGTCATCAAATGTCTTTAGTGCAGCAATTCTTTCAGCAGCATTGGCAATGGATACCGGATTGTACAAAACCCCAAACGGATTTATGCAAGTATTGAACCTGTAATAGTCTAACATACTGCCAATACTGTCTGCAAAGCATGAGCCTAACATAAGGATATTGTCCTTATATCCTATTTTATATCTGTATTGTTGATATGTTACGGGAGTTGTGAATTTTATCATTTTAATGAATCTAATGTGTCTAATATTTTGTTCCTGCCTGCTCTGCCGATAGGGGAATTTTTAAAAGCCTTGTTGAAGCCGGAGCTTGAAATGGATTCCAAAAACTCCTTTGGATTATTGAGAAGCAGGTTGGTTACAGGATGTAATTTAGTAAGTTCCTCCATTCCGGGCTTGTTCTTTCCGTTCCACGGGCAGGCATTAAGACAGCTGTCACATCCAAATATATATTTGTGTGGATTGGGAAGCTCCCGAGGAAAACTCTCCTTTCTGTTCTCTATGGTGTGGTATGAGATACATCTGTTTGCATTAACTTTCCCCGGAGCATAAAGGGCACCTGTTGGGCAGGCATCAATGCATCTGTGGCATTCACCGCATAACGAAAAAATGTTTTGCTTTCCAATAGGGTAAATGCTTTTATCATAGCTGTAATCTGCATTTTTTTTAGGAATGCCAAGTATAATTCCGCTTATCAATGTCTTTATTCCGGCCTTTTTGCTTATCAGAAATCCATTTTTTCCTATTGCTCCAAGTTTGCATGCTGTGGCAAGTGCCCGTTCCAATACCGGAGCAGAATCTGTAAAGCATTTTCCAATTGCATTATCTATCTGCTCCTTTATATACAGTAGAATAGTATTGAGCTTTTGTTTTAGGATAATATGATAATCTGTTCCCAATGCGTACTGCGCTATTTTAACTGTACCGTTATTATGCAATGTGTCGCAATGGTACGATGCAAGGAATAATATAATGTAATAGCTGTATTGCAAATTGTTGCTTTTATCATTAAGGAGGAGCTCAGGTGATTGTCTTATATCCAAATGATTATACAGATATTTCATTTGGGCGAAATCTCCTTTCTGCAAGGCATAGCGGTAATTATCCATTGCAATATCAATTGCCGGAGAACAATACGAGAGTGGTATGATCTGCCAGTCTGCAAATTTTTCCCTCTCTGCCAATTGTTGTATGAGCATATGTAAATTTTTGTTCTCCATTACTTTGATATTCTTAAAAAATAACAATAAATTAATAAAGTATTAAAGAATAATATTGTTTTTTTATATTAAAGTAGTAAAACTTATTCAAAATTATTACTTTTGTATCCGTTGATTTCTAAGGGGTGCTGTACCCTTTAGATTCTACTACTGACAAATTTAAGAAGCTGTTTTGAATTTATAAAAACAATTTTAATATTGAAATGAATTTTAAAACATCTTCCGTTATTTTTATTTAATGGTAAACTAATATTCGAATATTAATGAAGAGAATTCTTGTTGTTGGTGCCGGTGGCCAGATTGGAACGGAATTGGTTCCTCACCTTCAGAAGGTTTATGGAGAGGATAATGTTATCGCTGCCGATCTTAAGCCGGAAATGGTTAAAAAATTGAGTACTTTTTCTAAAGCAATCTCTTTGGATGCTCTCAATTTTGAAGAGTATAACAAGGTTGTTAAAGATAACAATATAGATGGTATATACAACTTAGTGGCCTTGTTGTCTGCTACCGGCGAAAAAAATCCGCAGTTGGCATGGAATATAAATATGGGAGCACTGCTTAATTCCCTTAATATAGCAAAGGATAGCAAAACAGCACTGTTTACTCCAAGTTCAATTGGCGCATTTGGCGAAAACACCCCTCATTACAAAACCCCGCAGGACACAATAATGAGACCAAATACCATTTATGGTGTCTGCAAAGTAAGTGGTGAATTGCTTAGCGATTATTATTTTACAAAATTTGGTGTTGATACGAGGAGTGTAAGGTTTCCCGGTATAATATCAAATGGTGCAATGCCGGGTGGTGGAACAACAGACTATGCTGTAGAAGTTTTCTACAAAGCTGTAAAAGAGGGCAGATTTACCTGCGAAGTTCCAAAGGATGCCTATATGGATATGATCTATATGCCGGATGCTCTTGAGTCTACAACACAACTCATGGAGGCAGATCCCACTAAACTAAAACATAGAAACAGTTTTAACATAGCATCTATGAGCTTTACGCCGGAGCAGCTCTTTACTGCAATCAAAAAGAGAATACCTGAGTTTACATGGGATTACAACGTAGATCCCGTTAAGGCTGCAATAGCTGCATCATGGCCGGATATAATGGATGATTCTGCTGCAAGAGAGGAGTGGGGATGGAATCCTAAATGGGGGTTGGATGAGATGATAGATGACATGCTTGCCGCATGCAGACGCAAATTGGCCAACGGCGAATATTAGTGCTCCATTTTAAGAACATCATAATTTTTAACTCATGCTCAAAAAAAGAAGCTGAATAAAGAGGTAATAACCGTTTTATCAACTTCTTTAAAACTAAAGCGGATAACCAAATCACCGGCTATCCGCTTTAATATTTCATTGTAGAAATATAATTTCTTACATAAACATTCCAATCATTGTAGCACTAACCAATGCAACCATGGAGGCTCCGAACAAAGCTCTGAAACCAAAGGCAGAGAGCGTAGACTTCTTATTAGGCGCAATGCCACCGATACCGCCAATCTGAATACCAACAGAGGCAAAGTTGGCAAATCCGCAAAGAATATATGTTGCCATAATGATAGACTTTGGAGATGAGAAGATTCCTGTTCTTATCATATCGGCAAGGCTCTGATAACCTACAAACTCTGTTAGGATGAGCTTTTCACCAAGCAGACGACCTATTGGCGCTATATCCGCAGACGGCACACCGGTTACCCATATTACAGGATAGAACAGATACGATAATAGGAATTCCAAAGAGAGAGAACTGTATCTTCCATCTGTAGCGGAGGCTATAAGATTATTTAAAGTTGTCCAGTCTCCAATCTTTAGGAATATATAATTAAAGCCGGCAATAAGTGCATAAAAAACAAGAAGCATTGCCGCTACGTTGGCAGCAAGTTTAAGACCGTCAGATGCTCCATTGGTAACAGCATCAAGAACATTCCTTCCTATCTTTTCCTGTGAAACCTCTATAGAGTTGTCTATCTTTTCATCTTGCGGGTATAGAATCTTTGCAATGGCAATGGCTCCCGGAGCTGCCATAACAGAAGCAGAGAGAAGATGTTTTGCAAATTCAACCTCCAAAGCTCTGTCTCCGTTGCCCAACATACCTATGTATGCTGCAAGTACGCCTCCGGCCATTGTTGCCATACCTGCTGTCATGACAAGCATAAGTTCGGATTTTGTCATCTTGGGAATATACTCCTTCACAAGAAGCGGAGCCTCGGTTTGTCCGAGGAAGATATTTCCTGCGCAAGAAAGGGATTCCGCACCTGAGAGCTTCATGATCTTTGTAAGGCACCAACCCATTACCCATACAGCCTTCTGGAGGATTCCAAGATAGAAGAACAGACTGGTTAGTGATGAGAAAAAGATTATTGTAGGAAGAATCTGCAGAGCAAATATATATCCAAACTTGTTGAGGTCTACAAGATCTCCAAAAAGGAATTCAGAACCTGCTCTGGTCCAGCCTAAGACAGCTACAAAGCACTTTCCGAATACCTCAAAAGCAGACTGTACAGCAGGGAATAGCAACACAGAGAGCGCAATTATCAATTGCAAGGCCAGAGCCTTGAACACTGTACCCCAATTGACCTTTTTTCTGTTACAGCTGAATATCCATACGATGAAAAGGATAACAGCCATGCCAAAGATTCCCTTTACAATGGACCAGATATTAAAGGAGAATGTCCTTTGGGCTAAAATTGCTTTAAACGGGTTATCCTTCTCCTGAGCGGTCTCTGTTACGGAACTCTGCTGTAAAGTGTCCTGTTGTATCACGTTGGTGCTATCGTCACCCAACATGACCTCTTCGGCAACCTGTTCGGGATTGGTGCCGGCTGTAGGTTCTTGTGGTTGTGCCGCAAGTCTGCCCAACGGTAACGAAAAGGCCAGCAGCATCCCCAACAAAATGAAAATATACTTTCTCATTAAAAAAATTTTTATTGATTAATTATTTTTTGTCTTTCTTTTTGATTTGCTAAGTTTCTCTATCTCCTTATTGATAATGGCAGCTCTTTCATAATCCTCATTGTCAACAGCTTGCTTAAGGCTCTCCTTTAAGGACTCTACCTCGTTGACCATACTTTTTTTCATAACTTCCATCTCCGGAAGGTCTATTTTAACCCCCCATTTGTCCATCAGATATTCAGATATGTACAGTGGCGCGGCAAATTTTTTTGCTAAGATAATACCGTCTGTAACAGACATCCTCTCCATAACCTCCTTTTCTCCGTCAAAAAAGAGCACCTCTGTATAAAACTCGTTAAGGTTGTCATCATGCTCTACTTCAATTTCCAGCAGTTCTATTCTATATGCTTTGAAAATCTTCTCCACAACAGAATGAATGGTAAAGCTTTCTGTCTCATCACTACTCTTAAAATTTAAAAGCATTGTATGCATCTGAGGGGGATCCAGCGAGATAACTATACACCTGTCCCCCTCCTCTTGACACAAAAAGAAGGTGAATTTTCCCCCATCCTGTGGAGAGGCTGCAAGTGCACCAACGGTTAGACGAATCCTTTTTGCCATTGTCTTAAGATATAAACCAATACTCAGCAATACGCAGACGAATTGGGATTAACACACAAATATACGCTATTTTTATTACTTTTGTGACTTCAACATTTTATTTATGAGATTTGAAAAGATAGCACAAGATACAGAGTCGAGAGCAAGGTGCGGACTTATATACACAGATCATGGAGTTATAGAGACCCCTATATTTATGCCGGTAGGAACAGTAGGGTCTGTAAAAGGGGTATATCACAGAGATTTGTCAGATGATATAAAAGCCCAGATTATATTGGGCAATACATATCATCTCTATCTGCGTCCCGGGCTTGATATAATCAACAAGGCCGGTGGTTTGCACAGATTCATATCGTGGGAGAAGCCAATATTAACGGATAGCGGAGGATTCCAGGTCTTCTCTTTGGCCGAAAACAGAAAGCTCACACAAGAGGGTTGTACTTTCCGCTCACATATAGATGGCTCAAAACATACGTTCACTCCGGAGAACAATGTAGATACACAACGGATGATTGGCGCAGACATAATTATGGCCTTGGATGAATGCACCCCTGGAGATGCTCCGCGCTCGTATGCTTTAGAATCCCTTAAACTTACGGAGAAGTGGGTTGAGAGGTGTATAAAGAGGTTTGATGAAACAGAGCCTCTGTATGGGTATAAGCAGTTTTTCTTCCCGATAATCCAGGGTTGTGTCTATCCGGATCTAAGACGGATGGCAACCGAGCATGTTGTGGGCTTAGACAGAGACGGCTATGCGATAGGCGGACTCTCTGTTGGAGAACCTACAGAAAAGATGTACGAAATGATAGAGGTTGTAACACCTCTTATTCCGGAGCAGAAGCCTGTATACCTTATGGGGGTTGGTACACCTGCAAATATATTGGAGGGGATTGCAAGAGGAGTTGATATGTTCGACTGTGTAATGCCAACCAGAAACGGCCGTAACGGCATGCTTTTTACATGGGACGGAATGATAAACATTCGCAACAGAAAATGGGCAGACGATTACTCGCTTATAGATCCAAAAGGGGGGTCATTTGTTGACCGTACCTACACCAAAGCATACCTCAGGCATCTGTTTATTGCCGGAGAGATGTTGGCAGCACAGATTGCAAGCGAACATAATTTAGCATTCTATTTGAGTCTTGTAAAAGAGGCGAGAAAGCATATAAAGGCAGGAGATTTTCTGCAGTGGAAGAATGAAACAGTTAAAGGGTTGGAGACAAAGATTTAGCGCAACAGAATGAATTATAACTTTAGAATAACAATAATAGACCGCTACATAATAAGGAAATTTATTGGTACTTATCTTATGGCGTTGCTACTTATAATTGCAATTGTCATAATATTTGACATAAGTGAGAAGATAGATGATTTTGTAGACAAGAAGGCACCGTTGCAGGCCATAATATTTAACTATTATGCCAACTTTATTCCATATTTCGTAAATATGTTCAGCCCACTGTTTGTGTTTATTACGGTTATATTCTTTACCTCAAAGATGGCGGCCAATACAGAGATAACCGCAATTTTAGCCGGAGGAATAAGTTTTAAACGGCTTATGTATCCATATATGCTCTCTGCCGCCTTCATCTTTCTGTCCAGTCTGTCGCTCAATCTCTTTGTAATACCACATGCCAACAAAGGGAGGCTTGCATTTGAGGAGAGATATATAAAGGAGAAAAAGTCTAATATAGGAAGAAATACGCATTACCAGATAGACCCGGGAACATTCCTTTACGCGGAATCTTTCAGCGAGTGGAACAATACAATCTACAGATTTACACTTGAGAGCATAGAGGGGCATAACATAAAGTCTAAGTTGTATGCAGAGAGTGCAAAATGGGATGAGAAGAAGGAGTGCTGGACACTTGCAAACTACGAACTTAGAGATTACTCCACAACAGGTGAGACCATAAAAAAAGGGAGTAGTTTAGATACCGCCCTTGCCATTACGGTGAAGGATTTCTACAGGAAGAAGAACGAAGTTGAGAAGAGCGATATGGAGGAGCTCGACAATCTGATTGCTACGCAGGAGATGCGCGGGGATGCAATGGTAAAATACTCGTTGATAGAAAAGAACACAAGGATAGCTATGCCGTTCTCCGCCTTTATACTTACCATAATGGGCGTCTCTCTCTCTTCAAAAAAGAGACGTGGCGGTATTGGAATGAACATAGGAGTAGGGTTGGCCCTCAGCTTCTCATATATACTGTTCATGAGGTTCAGTCAGATGTTCGTTCATACCGGAACACTCTCTCCGTTTGTTGCCATTTGGCTTCCGAATGTCCTGTATTCCATTATTGCCGTTGTGCTGTACAGGCTCGCCCCAAAGTAGCTTTGGCGTTGGCTGTTTTGAGTAAAGAGAGGGAAGAAGAAAGTAGAGAGAGTAATTAGAAACAGTTGTGAACGACCTGTCAATCAACGGAAGAGCGGTTGCCGAAAGCAGCTTATAAGAAACGGTGTCTGTTGAAGGACTGTTAGGATGCAAAGCAGACTAAAAAGGACAACTCAGCCGTTTCAAGCTACTTGAAGGCATAAGCAGTGGATTCGCACGGAGAGAAAAAACTGTTTCTAAATATGAGTTAAAATAGCGTTGGCTTTGGCGTTAATTTAGTTTAAAGTGTATAGACAGCGTTATAAAAGTTAAAAGTTGAGAGTTTAAAGAGTAAAGATGAAAAACGGTTTTCTTTTAACTATAAACTAATATGGTGTTGTGTTATAAGAATCTGTGGGATTCTGGGTTTCTGAAGCCGGCAAGAAGGTCCTTTACCAACATCCTTTTCTTGCCTGCAAGCTGCAACTCCTCCAAAAAGATCTCTCCCTCTCCACAAATAATGGAGAGATAGGTTTTTCCGTCACTTTTTATTGTCCCCGTTTCTAATTTTTCGCTTCCCGACAAATTCTCTTTTTTCATATCGGCCTTAGCCATAAATATCTTTACGCCTGTCTCTTTGCCCGCCGGGTCTGTTATTGTTGCCAATGCAGCCGGATATGGTGACAACCCCCTTACAAGCAGCTCTATTCTGTCTGCCGGCTGTGACCAGTCTATTGAGCAGTTGACCTTATTGAGCTTTGGAGCATCTGGAAGAGAGGTATTGTTATTTTCCTCCTCACTCTGTGAACGTGGAGTGACAGTCCCTCCTGCAAGCGAGTCTACAGTCTCCAACACCAACCCTTTGCCAACCTCCATAAGGCGGTCGTACAGAGTGCCAACAGTTTCCCGCTCGCCTATATCCACCCTCTTCTGCATTAGTATCTGCCCTGTGTCTATCTTTTCATCTATGAGGAATGTGGTGACGCCGGTCTCCTTCTCTCCATTTATTATTGCCCAGTTTATAGGTGCCGCTCCTCTGTACTTTGGAAGCAGTGATGCGTGAAGGTTGAATGTCCCCAACTTTGGCATCTTCCATACCTCTGCAGGCAACATTCTAAAAGCCACCACAATAAACAGATCGGCCTCTATTCTTCTCAGTTCATCTAAAAAGGCTTCGTCTTTTAGCTTTACAGGCTGCAACAACTCAATCCCGGCTGAAAGTGCATACTCCTTTACAGCGCTGTGCCCTATCTTAAGGCCCCGCCCCTGAGGTTTGTCGGGAACTGTAATAACTTTAACTATATTATAACCGCCCTCTACCAGCGCTCTCAAAGGGGCTACCGCAAACTCGGGTGTCCCCATATACACTATTTTAAGATCTTTTGGATTCATGTTACTTTTAATGTTTTTCTGCCTTTTCTGCTCTTTTTGTAGCTCTGCGGTCTCTCCTTATCTCCCTCCATTTGGCAATCTGCCCTTTAAGATACCCTTTTTTGGCAATGTTCTTAAAGAAATTGGTGTAGGAGTCGAGGTTAAACAGTGAGGAGTCTTTTGTAGATTTATATGTAAGGAATACACCTATAGGAACCAATACAAGTGTAGACACAAATGTGCCAAGGAATGCCCCTATGGAGCCGTCATTGGCTAATTTAACACCGCTAATATCTATTACCCAATAAAATACAAAGAATAGAGCAGATACTATTATTGGTGTTCCCAAACCTCCTTTCCTTATAATAGCTCCAAGCGGAGCTCCAATAAAGAAGAAGATAAGGCATGCGAAGGAGAGGGTAAACTTCCTGAATATCTCAACGGCGCTTCTTCTTTTGTAATAGCCGCTTTGGAAAAGTTCTCTCTCGTAGTAATCGCAGTAGTCGGCCTGCTCCTGAAGATAGTTTATTGCCGTTGCTATTGCCTGAAGCTCATCGTGGTCATCCTCCCATTTGAGCTTGCTGTTCTTTATGTCTGAGTAGATGGAATCTAACGCAAAGAGCGGCATACTCCTGTATTTCTCGGTGGTGTCCAATTGGTAAGATGACTGCAGACTGCTGTTAATTACAACCTTTCTTGTCTGTGCCGCTAAGGTTGCATTATAAGCCTTTGTGAGCGAATCTTTGTCTGCAATCTGTTGGGACAGATTCCTTGATCTTACAGCATCATCATACTGGTCTCCGTCTGATTTCTTGAAACTGTAGTTCTTTAGCGGAATAACAACCTCTTGCTCCGTAAAGTTAACTCTGTTGAGATCTAAGGTTGTGTCTGAATAGCCTCTTACGTTGTCCTCCTCATAGCTTGTGCCGTTGTAGAGTGTGAATATAAGCCCGGATTTATCTGAGCTTAACCTTATCATTCCCGAATCAGCCAATGTGAGACTTACATTGCCTTTGTTCTTGCTGTGGTCGTAAACCATCACCTCGTAGATCTTTCCATCTTCTCCGTTTCTTACCACTCTCAATGTGTAGCCCTCTATTCCGTTATAGAAAATCCCGGTAGGAATCTTAATCTCCTCTTTGGTCTTTCCTATATCTTCGCGCAAGGTGTACACTTTGTTGTATGCTACAGGAATAAGGTTGTTTGATGCAAAGAATGCCGCTATGCTTATAATAACCGCAACATAGATCAGCGGACGCATTATTCTTGGTAACGATATACCGGCAGCCTTCATGGCAAGCAGTTCGTTGTTCTCTCCAAGATTGCCCATTGTCATAACGGAGGCGATAAGTGTGGCTAATGGCAAAGCAAGGGGAATGAGCGTTGCGCTTCCCCATGCCAAGAATTCTGCTATTATCCCAATACTCAAGCCTTTTCCTACAAGTTCATCTATGTACAGCCACAAGAACTGCATTATCAAGGTAAAGATGACAATGAGGAAGGTCATTATGAATGGCCCTAAAAATGATTTGAGTATGAATCTGTCTAATATCTTCATAAGTTAATAAGCTTTAGCTTTGGCCTTGGCTTTAGCTAATTTAATTTTGAAAGCCAACGCCAATGCTAACGCCAACGCTTTCTATACTCTAATAAGCCAACGCCAACTCTAACGCTATTTAGTGGCGGTGTCTATCATCTGCGTAAGTGCATCTGCAAGTCCTGCGGTATCTTTTCCGCCTGCAGTTGCCAAAAACGGCTGTCCGCCTCCTCCGCCTTTAATGTTCTTTGCAGCCTCTCTTATATCCTTTCCGGCATTGTACCCCTGCTCTACAAGATCTTGGGTGTACATGAGGGTAAGGGTTGGTTTCCCTTCAAACTCCGTTGCGGCAGCAAATACAGAGTTGCTTGTCTCATTTTTGAGCAAAAAGGCAATCTGTTTTACAATATCCGGGTGGAACGGTCCTTTTAAAGAGAATACGTTTATACCGTTAAGGATCCTCTTCTGAGATATAAGCGAGTCTTTTATTGTAACGGCACGCTCCTGCATAAACCGTTCAATCTCCTTCTTGAAAGACTCGTTCTCTGCAAAAACCTTTTTAACAGCTGTTATAACGTTTGTCTGGTTATTGAACAGCTCTTTTATTCCCAATATTATGTCCTCTACACCCTCTATGAGAGTCTCGGCTGCATTGCCTGTAACAGCCTCTATTCTTCGTACTCCGGCTGCAACGGCAGATTCAGATACTATCTTAAAATATCCTATATTTCCTGTTGCAGATGCGTGAGTTCCTCCGCAAAGTTCAATCGAATCTCCATACTGGATAACCCTTACTGTGTCTCCGTATTTCTCACCGAACAGAGCCATTGCCCCTTTTGCCTTAGCCTCATCAATTGGAATACCCCTAAACTCGACACGTGAGATATTTGCCCTTATCATCTTGTTTACAAGCCTCTCAACATCTCTCAATACCTTTGGTTCTATCTTCTCGTAGTGTGAGAAGTCGAACCTGAATCCTGCTGCGTTCACACTTGAGCCTTTCTGCTCAATATGTGTACCAAGGATCTGCCTTAGCGCATAGTGCAACAGGTGTGTTGCCGTATGGTTGTTCTCTATAGCCCTCCTTCTCTCAAGATTTACGCAACCGGTAAAGAGCGAATCAAGGTCGTGAGGCAGGCTCTCTGTAACATGTATTGGAAGTCCGTTCTCTTTAAGAGTGTTAATAATATCTGTCCTCTCTCCACTTGCAGATATTATATATCCGCTGTCTCCAACCTGTCCGCCACTCTCTGCATAGAACGGGCTCTTGTCAAACACAATCTGGAAGGTCTCCTTGTTCTTTGCCTTTACGCTCCTGTATTTAAGAATCTTCATCCCCTCCTGCTCTGTAACATCGTAACCCGTAAATTCTGTATGGTCGCTTGGAACAAGCACAACCCAGTCAGACTCCTCCTTAGCCGTGGCGTTGCGGCTTCTCTGTTTCTGCTTCCCAAGCTCCTCCTCAAATTTCTCAAAATCTACACTGTAGCCCTTCTCTTTGGCTATAAGCTCGGTAAGATCTATCGGGAAGCCAAACGTATCATATAGAACAAAGGCATCCTTCCCGGAGATCATCTTGTTTGCAGCACTCTTTGCCATAAGGGTATCCATCATCTTTATACCCTTTTCCAATGTTTTGAGGAATGCCTCCTCCTCCTCTTTTATAACCTTCTCAATGAGCTGTTGCTGCTTTTTAAGCTCCGGAAAGGCATCTCCCATCTGCGCCACCAAAGCGGGAACAAGCCTGCAAAGAAGCGGTTCGTCTACACCCAAGAATGTGTATGCATAGCGCACGGCCCTTCTGAGAATACGTCTTATAACATATCCGGCCTTTACGTTAGATGGTAGCTGACCGTCTGCTATTGAGAAACTTATTGCGCGGATATGGTCTGCTATAACCCTCATTGCCACCCCTGTATCTCCGGAGGATTCGTATTTTCTTCCCGACAATTTCTCTATTACGGCAATCATATTGGTGAACACATCGGTATCGTAGTTACTCTGTTTCCCCTGCAGGGCCATACAGAGTCTCTCAAGCCCCATGCCTGTATCTACATGTTTTTGTGGAAGCGGTTCCAAAGTGCCGTTTGCTTTTCTGTTGAACTGCATAAAGACAAGGTTCCAGATCTCAATCACCAAATGGTGTCCTTTGTTTACAAGGTCCAATCCGGGAACCTTGGCACGTTCATCGTCCGGTCTGAGGTCTATATGTATCTCCGAGCATGGGCCGCAAGGTCCTGTCTCTCCCATCTCCCAAAAGTTGTCTTTCTTGTTGCCTAAAATTATCCTTTCGGCGGGCAGATGTTTGAGCCAGGCATCTCTTGCCTCTGTATCCATCTCCACCCCATCCTCTTTACTGCCTTCAAAAATTGTTGCGTAAAGGCGGTTTTTGTCTAATTTGTAAACATCTGTAAGCAGCTCCCACGCCCAGTCTATGGCCTCTTTCTTAAAATAATCTCCAAAACTCCAGTTGCCAAGCATCTCAAACATGGTATGGTGGTACGTATCGTGTCCAACCTCCTCAAGGTCGTTGTGCTTTCCGCTTACTCTAAGACATTTTTGTGAATCTGCAACTCTCTTGTGCGTAATAGGAGCATTCCCCAAAAACAGATCCTTGAACTGATTCATACCTGCATTGGTGAACATTAGGGTAGGATCATTCTTTACAACCATTGGAGCCGAGTTCACAATGGTATGCCCCTTAGATCTGAAAAAGTCTAAGAATGTTTTTCTTATCTCATTAGATGTCATATTCTCTGATAGTTATTCTGTGTATCACTTATCTTTTTTACCAGCTTATCTCTTAACGCTATAGTAAGGTGCAAAAATAGTCTTTTTTTATTTTTTATTTATTATTTTTGCGCGGATAAAAGAGAAAATAGAATGTTCAGAAAGAAAAGATATGAGTTCAATGCCGAAACCTTGTCGTACGAGATTCACAGGATCCCGCTCCTGAAAAGAGTTTCCAAGGGTTTTGTGCTTTTTCTTCTCAGTCTTGCAGCTTTTTCTGTTTACTATGCTCTGTACACATGCTATTTTGGCTACGATACACCAAAGACGGCCAAACTTAAGAGGGAGTCTGCAGAGTTGCATTCAAAGATAGATCTGCTTAACAATAAATTGGAGAAGAATTTTCAGATACTTACAGAACTTGAGCTAAGAGACAATAATATATATCGTCCTGTTTTCGGTATGGAGGAGATAAGTGCGGATGTGAGAAATGCCGGTTTCGGCGGGGTGGACAGGTATGCCTATTTAGATGATTACCGCAGTTTGGAGCTGCTAAAAAAAGCGGAGATGAATATGGATATTCTCTATAAAAAAGCATTTGTACAGTCCAAGTCGTACGACGATGTCTCCTATTTTGCAAAGCGAAGTGGAGATATGGCGCTCTCTGTTCCGGCAATACCGCCTGTGGCTTTGGACAGAGTGAGATATTCAAGCTCTTTTGGGTATAGAAGGGATCCGTTTTCAAAGTCCCTTACCATGCATAGCGGATTAGATCTTAGCGGAAAGATAGGTGAGCCTATCTATGCTACCGGTAACGGAAAGGTTGTTGATGTGAGTTACAACTTTTTCGGTTATGGCAATTCTGTTGTGATTGATCATGGCTTTGGATACAAGACCAGATACGCCCATTTGAGCAAGGTGTTGGTAAAGGAGGGGCAATTGGTAGAGAGGGGAGAACTTATAGCAAATATGGGTAATTCGGGGAAAAGCAGCGGTGCCCATCTTCATTACGAGGTCATCTACAGAAACAAGAGGGTTAATCCTGTAAATTACTTTTCAAATGAGGTTAGAGGTGAGGAGTACAAGGCAATGATAAAATCCGGTAAGAATCTTGCCGGGAAATAGCTTTTTATTTAATGGGCAAATACAGGTTCAACAGAGAGACTTTAAAGTTTGTTGAGGATAAAATAGGACTAAAGGGGTGGGCTAAAAGGATTCTCAAATATTTTATTGTGAGTATCTTGCTGGCTCTGCTCTACTATTTTATCATATCTGTTGTCTATAGTACGGAGAGAGAGAGGGAGCTCTCAAGGGAGAACAAGATGCTTGAGCAGGAGCTGACCAAGATGTCCGATAAATTGAAGATTCTTGAAAGCAGTGTGGAAAACCTTAGAAATAAGGACAAGGAGATATACAGGGATCTGTTTGATTCTGAGCCGTTGGATCTTGGTAATTCGTATGAGGACAACCAGTTTTTCTCGCAGATAGATACCACAGACAACGACAGGATTATTGAATTTACGGCCGAGAGACTGCTTTTTTTGCAGAAAGAGGCTGATGCAATCAGCGGTAATTTTAGGGTTATCGACAGCACTTTTGCTTCAATGGGTGGCAAACAGCTGTTTATTCCCTCTATAGTTCCTATAAGAAATTTTAAGATTAACCAGACAGGAGCATCTGTCGGGAATAAGATTAATCCTTTCTTTAAAACAGTGGTAAAGCATACCGGGATAGACCTTTTGGCAAATGCGGGGACAGAGGTGATTGCCCCGGCAAACGGAACGGTTGTCTCTACGAGCAGGGCCTCCAAAGGTACAGGCAATACTGTTGTGATAAACCATGGGAACGGGTATGTTACAAAATATATGTATCTTGGCGATATACTTGTGAGACAGGGCCAAAGTGTAAAGTTAGGGGAGGCTATTGCAAGGGTTGGAGTTACCGGAATGTCTTTTGGACCGCACCTGCATTATGAGGTGTTGAAGGATGGGGAAAATATGGATCCTGTATATTATTTTTATTCGAGCATGTCTCCAAAGATGAATATGGAGCTTATGATAAAGACGGCAAATACGGGCCAGTCGTTGGATTGATTTAAAGGGACTTTTGACTTGCAGATTATGAAGCACGATGAGATTAATAGTGGAAAGTTGTACTATACTATGGGTGAGGTTGCCGATAGTATAGGGGAGAGTCTCTCTTTGGTGCGCTTTTGGTCTGACCGGTTTCCCGAACTTTTTAATCCAAAGAGAAATAAAAAAGGGAACAGACTTTTCTCTCCGCAGGAGTACAATACTTTTATGAGAATGCACAATTTGGTGAAGGTGAGAGGGATGAAATTGGATTCTGCGGCAATGTCAATAAAGAGGAGCGGTGATGTTAAAGACAGAAGGGCAGAGGCGTTGAGGCGATTGGTTGCAATAAGGCAGATGTTGAAAAATATTGAAGATTCTTTGACTTAGATTAATATAATGGAATATACTTGTAAACAGATAGTTGAACCTTTAGAACTTATAGCTCCCAAAAACACTCAGGAGGGGTGGGATAACAGTGGTTTTTTGGTTGGAGATCCAAATTGTACAGCTACGGCTGCGGTTGTTGGGCTCGATTGTACTTTGGATCTTGTTGATGAGGCTATAGCGAAAGGGGCTAATTTGATTATAACGCATCACCCTCTTATTTTCAGAGGGGTAAAGAGTATCATACCAAACAATTTTGTCGGGAAGGTTATAACAAAACTTATAAAGAACGGGATAGTGCTGTATTCCGCACATACCAACTTGGATAAGGCGGAGAGTGGTGTGAGCAGGCTTATGGCACAGAGGCTGGGGCTTAATGATTGTACTGTCCTCTCGCGTGATGGGTTTGGGCTTGTTGGGGTGCTTGAAAAACCGGTTGAATCTAATGAATTTATTCTTGGAGTAAAGGATCTTTTTGGTGTAAAATCATTGAGGACAAGCAGACCTTTGGATACTCCTGTGAGCAGGGTGGCTGTGTGTGGAGGTGCCGGCAGGGATTTTATCCCGGATGCGATTGAAGCGGGTGCTCAGGCATATATTACGGGAGATTTGGGATACCATAACTTTTACCCGGAGGATGGGTTTATGTTATTGGATATAGGACATTATGAGAGCGAAGTTGACGTGGTAAATTTTATAAAAAACGTAGTTTCTGAAAATTTTGCTAACTTTGCGGTTTACGTAACTGAAAATAATAATAATCCAATATATTACTATTAAAGCTGCATTATGGCTACAGGTAAAAATACTAACACAGTTGTCACTCCGGATGGGGGCGAAACTTTTGCTTCGTTACAGATTGCCAAAAATTTGGATAACGAAGTGAGCATGGAGGTAAAGCTTAGAAATCTTTACAAACTTCAGCAGGTAGATTCCAAGATAGACAAGATTTATCTTTTGAGAGGCGAGCTTCCTTTAGAGGTTCAGGATTTAGAGGACGATATACAGGGGTTGCAGACCAGATGCATGAATCTTCAGAAGGAGATAAAGGATACTGAGGCATTTATAACACAGAAGAAACATGATATAGTATCCGGGAAGGCACTTATAGAGAAGTATGAGTCTCAACGTGAGAATGTGAAAAATAACAGAGAGTTTGATTCTTTGACAAAAGAGATTGAGTTCCAGGGCCTTGAGGTTGAACTTTGCGAGAAGAAGATAAAGGATGGAACAAAGAGTCTTGCAGAGAAGAAACAGCTTCTTGCTCAGACCCAGCAGATTCTCAAAGGCAGAGAGGAGGATCTTGTAAACAAGAAGAATGAACTTGAGACAATTATAGAGGAGACCAAGAAGGAGGAGGAGGCTCTGCTTAAGAGGGAGGCAGAACTTTCTGAACAGATAGAACCAAGGTTGCTTAATGCATACAAGAAGGTAAGGAACAATGCCAGAAATAAGATGGCGGTTGTTACTGTAAAACGTGGTGCGTGCGGTGGTTGCTTTAATAAGATACCTCCTCAGAGACAGATGGATATTTCCCTCAGCAAGAAGATAATTGTTTGTGAGTATTGCGGAAGGATCTTGGTAAGCTCTGAATTTGAAAACGAGCAGGAGTAATATATAGATTTTATGCAAGAGAGACCTTATATTTTAAGGGATCTGTTCTTTAATCGTGTCGCACAAACATCTTCGGCACCGCTTGGGGTAAATATCAAGAGGGCCGAGGGTGTTTTTTTATATTCTGTTAACGATGACGGAACAGAAAAACCCATAATGGATCTTATTTCGGGTGTGTCTGTAAGCAATGTTGGGCATTGCAACAGAGAGGTTGTTGATGCTATAAAGGCGCAGGCGGAAAAATATACCCATATAATGGTTTACGGGGAGATGATAGAGTCTCCTCAGGTACTTCATGCAGAGCTTCTTACATCTGTTCTACCAAAGGAACTCAACAATATCTACTATGTGAATTCGGGCAGTGAAGCAAACGAGGGGGCGCTCAAATTGGCAAAGAGGGTAACGGGAAGAGGTGAGATGATAAGTTTCAAGCATGCCTATCACGGGTCGTCGCATGGAGCTTTGAGCATGATGAGCGATGCCGCTTTCAAATCTGCTTTCCAGCCGCTTTTGCCTAATGTTAAGTATTTGGATTTCAATTCTATTGAAGGGCTGCGGGAGATAACTGAAAAAACGGCATGTGTCCTTATAGAGCCGGTGCAAGGTGAGGGAGGAGTGCAGGTTGCAACCAAGGAGTTTATGGCAGCGTTGCGTAACAGGTGTAGTGAAGTTGGTGCACTTCTTATCTTTGATGAGATACAGACAGGTTTTGGAAGGACTGGAAAGATGTTTGCTTTTGAACATTATAATGTAGTTCCCGACATATTGACTATGGCCAAGGCTCTTGGCGGAGGGATGCCTTTGGGGGCATTTGCAGCACCAAAGGAGCTGATGAATGCATGGCAGAGTAATCCGCCGTTGGGGCATATCACCACATTCGGAGGCCATCCTGTTTCATGTGCAGCCGCATTGGCATCACTTAAAATACTGTTGCGGGAGAGATGGATAGATGAGGTGAAGGAGAAGAACAGAATGTATGTTGAAGCTCTGTCTGCGCATCCAAGAGTCAAAGAGATACGCTCGTTGGGTCTGCTCATAGCAGTGGATCTTAAAGATGAGAGCGCTGCGCATGATATTTTGTATAGACTGTTAGAAGAGGGGGTGCTTACAGATTGGTTTCTGTTTCAGCCTACATCGTTTAGAATTGCACCACCATTGTGCATAAGCTTTGATGAGGTAAAATTATCCATTGATTTAATAATTAAGGCATTAGATAAACTATAACAGATGCTGTGTCAATAACCGGTTGATAATGCCGTTTATAAAAAAATAATAATTGTTGTTTAAGTTTGTCTACCTTAGCCTGCGGACAAATAAATATTAGTATATGGCAAAGACTGTATCTTCAAGAGGAAAAAAATCCTCGGACCCAATAAAAAACGTGGAGGCGGTAGGGCTTGAAAGCGGGAAAAAACCGCCCCAGGCTATAGACATTGAGGAGGCCGTTTTAGGAGCATTGCTTCTTGAACCTAATTCTGTTGCGGATGTGTTGGATATTCTTATTCCGGAGTGTTTCTACAAGGAGGCCAACAGAAAAATATTTAAGGCTATAAGTGCCTTGGCATTACAACATGCTCCAATAGATATATTTACCGTTGCGCAGGAGCTTAAGAAGACAGATGATTTAGAAGAGATAGGCGGGCCGTATTATCTGTCTCAGTTGAGCATGAAGATAGGAGCGGCCGCACATTTGGAGTATCACACAAAGGTGCTTGTCCAAAAATATATACAGAGAGAGCTTATATCCATCTCTTACGAGGTTCAGAGAGACTCTTTCGATGACTCCATTCCTGTAGATGATCTGTTGGATTCCACGCAGCAGAAGATATTCAACTTGGCAGACAGGAATATGAAGAGGGAGACCCAGAGCGTTCAGGATGTATTGAGTGAGGCAATCACAGAACTTGAGAGTATTCAGGACAGGGAGGATGGTCTTAGCGGCGTGCCGAGCGGTTATACAGGAATAGACAGCATTACTTACGGATGGCAGCCATCTGATTTGATAATCATTGCAGCCAGACCGGCTATGGGTAAGACCGCTTTTGTGCTTACAATGGCCAGAAATATGACGGTAGACCATAAAGTACCGGTTGCTGTGTTTTCGTTGGAGATGTCCGCCGTTCAGCTTGTAAAACGATTGATGACAAGTGAAACTGGGCTCTCTTCAGATAAGATAAGAGGTGGAAAGAAGTTGGAGCCGTACGAATGGGAGCAACTTAATGTGAGATTGAATCAATTGTCCCAAGCTCCGTTGTATATAGATGATACACCCTCTTTGTCTATTTATGAGTTCAGATCAAAAGCCAGAAGGCTTGTTGCATCGGCCGGTGTTAAACTTATAATAATAGACTATCTGCAGCTTATGGCAGGTCCACCGGAGCTTAAGGGGATGAGAGAGCAGGAGGTATCTGCAATATCGCGTTCCCTAAAATCTATTGCCAAAGAGCTGAATATCCCTATTATAGCACTGTCTCAGCTCAGCCGTGCCGTTGAGACCAGAGGCGGGGCGAAAAAACCGCAGTTGAGTGACCTTAGAGAGTCAGGTGCCATAGAGCAGGATGCCGATATTGTTATGTTCATTCATAGACCGGATTATTACGGTATGGCGGAGGATCCGTCTCAGGTGGGGCTTACAGATATAATAATTGCAAAGCACAGAAACGGTGCAACAGCAGAGGTTCCTATGAGGTTCAGGGCTTCCGAAGTGCGTTTTGTGGATGAGAACGATAGAGCATTGGATATGAACTCGGCATTTGGCGGCGGTATGGAGGAGGTTGGATCTCAGATGAATATTGGGGGCAGTAATGACGAGTTTGCCGGAGGGGAGAGCTATTTTTAAGATAAAAAAAAACTTTTTCTAATATGAGGAGTCTTTTTATATGCATTGTGTTTGTTCTGCAGGCTGCGATATCTGCGGCGCAGAGTGACAACCCTCCGTACAAGGTTGGGGAGAGTCTCACATATACTGTGAATTATAAATGGGGCGCAATTAATACAGATGTCGGTGAAGCTGTTACAAATCTGTCGTTCAGTGACGGTCACTACCATAGTGTTATAAAAGGAAGAACTTTCAAGTTCTATGATATCTTCTTTAAGGTAAGGGAACATTTTGAAAGCAAATTTACACAAACACCTGTAAAGCCTTATTATTTCTATAGGAATACATACGAGGGTAAGTATCACATGCAGAATACATTTTATTTTAATCCACAAGATAATGTGATAAATGCCAAGATCCAGAAATATGACAGGACTCCCAAAGATACCCTGTTAAAGGGGACAGGTGAGACATACGATCTTGTCTCCCTTTTCTATAGGGTAAGAAGCATAGATTTTAACACTGTTACAATGAATGTGAAAATCCCTATCTCATTTGCCATAGACAGTGATGTATACAACCTCTATTTTATCTATCAGGGAAAAGAGGTTAAGAAAATTCAGAAACTTGGAACTTTCAATACTCTTAAGTTTGCAGTGAAGTTGGTTGCCGGCTCTGTTTTTACAGGTGAGGAGGAGATGACAATATGGGTAACGGATGACTTGAACAAAATTCCATTGCTGTTTGAGGCACCTATATTGGTGGGTCGTGTACAGGGAAGACTCAGCTCGTACAAGAATGTAAAATACCCTTTATCAAGCAAAATCAAATAGTTTTTTAGTAAGAAAATTATTACAAATATTAGATGTCAGACACTTCTTTAAAGACTGTGAGACATGCCGGCGAAATTATTTCAATAACGCCGAAAGTTGTCTCTGTAAAAATTGAAACTTCATCTCTGTGCGCGGCTTGTCACGCGAAAGGTGCTTGTACAGCGGCAGATAAGGCCGATAAGATAATAGATGCGGTTAATCTGTATAATTTAAAATTAAACGTTGGAGAGCATGTTACGGTAACAATGAAGAGGTCTATGGGGATGCGCGCGGTTGTTATTTCTTATGTTGTCCCGTTGTTTATCCTGTTATTTTTATTATTAACTTTGCATATGTTGCAATTGGGGGAACTTTGGGTGGGATTATCCTCTGTAGTTGGAGTGGGTTTGTACTACATGGGGCTGTTCCTGTTCAAGAAGAAGATTGCAAGCAACTTTGTCTTCATAATTGATAAACAATAATTAAATGGGTACAACAATCATTATTACCGTGGTCAGCCTTACCATCATGGGGCTTGTTCTGGCGGTAGTGCTATATTTCGTAGCACAGAAATTCAAAGTTGAAGAAGATCCAAGAATCGACATTGTTGAGGCTATTATGCCCGGGGCTAATTGCGGTGGATGCGGATATGCAGGATGCCGTGCATTTGCCGAGAATTGCGTAAAGTCCGGCAATATAGATTCTATGTACTGCCCTGTTGGCGGTAATGCCACCATGCAGAAAGTTGGAGCTGCTTTAGGATTTGAAGTTAAAGAGAAGGCGCCTATGGTTGCCGTTATAAGATGTAACGGAACGTGCGCCAACAGACCTCGCACAAACGATTATGATGGAGTTGCGTCGTGCGCTGTCAAAAACTCGCTTTATGCGGGCGATACAGGTTGTAAATATGGTTGCCTTGGATGCGGCGACTGTGTTGAGGCTTGTCAGTTTGGAGCTTTGTCCATGGATAGTGCTACCGGATTGCCTGTTGTTGATGAGGATAAATGTACATCTTGCGGGGCTTGCGTAAAAGCATGTCCAAGGTCTATCATAGAGCTTAGGAACAAAGGTCCTAAGAGCAGGCGCATATATGTTGATTGCGTTAACAAGGACAAGGGTGGTGTGGCAAGAAAGGCTTGTACTGCTGCTTGTATAGGATGTGGAAAATGCTTTAAAGTATGTCCTTTTGAAGCTATTACATTGGAGAATAATCTGGCATACATAGATTTTAACAAGTGTCGTATGTGTACCAAGTGTGTGGCTGAATGCCCTACAGGCGCCATTCATGCCGTAAATTTCCCGCCACGTCCTCCAAAACCGGCTGCCGCTCCGGCTACTGCCAAACCTGCTGCTCCTGCCACACCAAAGGCAGATGAGCCTAAGGAGGCTGTAAAGACAGAAGAAAACAAAGTTGCTAACAATGCTTAAAATATAGTAAAATGAGGACATTTTCATTAGGAGGCGTTCATCCAAACGATAATAAGATATCAAAGGATGCCAAAATAGAGGATTTTCCAATTCCTCAGATTGCTTATATCTCCATGTCCCAGCATCTTGGAGCACCTGCCGAACCTATTGTAGCTGCAGGTGACAAGGTTAAGGTGGGGCAGCTCATAGCAAATGCCAACGGCTTTATTTCCGCACCTGTCCACTCCTCTGTATCCGGTACGGTAAAAGGGATAGAGATGATAAAGGATCTTGCCGGAAATATGACAAAAGCAGTTGTTATAAATGTTGAGGGGGATGAATGGGTTGATACCATAGACAGAACACCCGATATCAAAAGGGAGATTGAACTCGATGCAAAGGCTATAATAGACAGAATCAAGGAGTGTGGTGTGGTAGGCTTGGGTGGTGCAACCTTCCCAACCTGTGTTAAACTTTCACCTCCTCCGGGTAAAAAGGCCGAGTTCCTTATTATAAACGGTGCGGAGTGCGAACCATATCTTACCTCAGACTACCGCGTTCTTGTAGAGATGCCTGAGCAGGTTCTTATTGGAGCAGCCATTATGATGAAAGCATTGGGGGTATCCAAAGGCTTTATAGGTATTGAAGAGAATAAGCCTGAGGCGATAAGGATAATGCAGGAGCATGCTGTAAAATATAATGGAATAGAGATAGTTCCTTTAAAGAAGAAGTATCCGCAGGGCGGTGAAAAACAACTTATAGATGCAGTGGTTGGGAGACGAGTACCATCTATGGGGCTTCCTATAGATACCGGTGCTGTTGTCCAGAATGTTGGAACTGCTTTTGCTGTTTATGAGGCTGTACAGAAGAACAAACCTCTGTTTGAGGGTATACTAACTGTTACAGGACAGTGTTCTCCGGCCCAGAAGAACTATAAGCATAGAGTTGGAACCCCTATAAGCGCAATTATCGCCCAGGTTGGTGGTCTTCCCGATAATGCAGCAAAGGTCATTAGCGGTGGTCCTATGATGGGTAAGGCTATTAGCAACTTGGATGCACCTACGCTTAAAGGTTCCTCATCTGTTCTCTTTTTGACAGAGGAGCAGACAAGGAGGAAACCGGAGAGCAACTGTATAAGGTGCGCTAAATGCGTTGCTGCTTGTCCAATGGGATTGGAACCTTATCTGTTGAATAAACTTGGTAAGGCCAAGAGATATGACGATCTTGAGGCACACAAGGTTTATGACTGCATTGAGTGCGGTTGCTGCCAGTTTACCTGTCCGGCAAATATTCCGCTACTTGATACAATACGATATGCAAAAGGTACTGTGATGAAAATTATGCGTAGCAGGCCTAAAAAATAAACTATAACATCAATACAATAAAGAATGAATAGATTAATTGTATCTCCTTCTCCGCATATTCACGGGAAAGAGAGTACCGCAAAATTAATGAGGGATGTAGTTATAGCTCTTGTCCCCGCAGTTCTCGTTTCGGTATTCTTTTTCGGTCTCGCTGCTGTTAAATTGTTGGTTATAAGTGTTGTAGCCTGCGTTGCAGTTGAGTATCTGATAGAGAAATATCTTATGAAGTCCACAATCACTATTTGTGATTGGTCTGCTGTTGTTACCGGAGTCTTGTTGTCATTAAACCTGCCTGTTGCCGCTCCATGGTGGATCCCTGTTGTGGGAGCTATAATAGCTATAGGTGTTGCAAAGATGACATTTGGTGGCTTGGGACAGAATATCTTTAACCCGGCTTTGGTTGCCCGTGTTTTCCTTTTAGTCTCATTCCCTGTAATCATGACAAATTGGGAAGCTCCTCATAGTTGGTTAGCATCCTCATTAGTTGATGCAACATCTGGAGCTACTCCTCTTGGAATTGTAAAGGAGGGCTTGGCAAACGGACAGACTTTAGATGAGATTTTTACTGCAAATAATTTCTCTTACATTGAGATGTTGTTCTCAAGGATAGGTTCTTCCGGAGAGATATCTGCAGTAGCGCTTTTGATAGGTTTTGTATACCTTTTGATTAGAAAGGTAATCAAACCGCATATTCCGGTTGCAATTTTTGCAACGGTATTTGTATTCTCGGGGATTCTTTGGTTGTGTAATCCGGAGCAGTTCACAGATCCTATCTTCAACCTTCTTACAGGTGGTATGTTGTTAGGCTCTATATTTATGGCTACAGATTATGTTACCTCACCTATGAGTACAAAAGGTATGGTTATATATGGTGTAGGCATAGGAATCTTGACAATCCTTATAAGAACATTTGGAGCTTATCCTGAGGGTATCTCATTTGCAATTCTTATAATGAACTCTGTGGTTCCGTTGATTAATATGTATGTTAAACCTAAAAGATTTGCAAAGGAGGCAAAATAATGGCAATACAATCATCATTTAAGAATATGGTAGTGGTATTGAGCCTTGTATGCCTTGCTGCTGCCGCTGTTTTGGGCGGAGTATATGCTCTTACAAAGGAACCTATTGATGCTGCTCAGGTGGCAAAAATCAATAATGCTATAGGTGGTGTGGTTCCGGAGTTTACCAATGATCCCTTTGCAGATAAATATGAGGTAGAGATGGAGGGAAAGAAGTTTGTTGTTTATCCTGCTGTAAATAACGGATCATCTGTTGGTTGTGCAATAGAATCCTTTACCACAAAGGGATTTGGCGGAAAGATTGTGCTTATGGTTGGTTTTACAGCTTCTGGTGAGATTAAAGGTGTATCTGTCATTTCGCATGCAGAGACTCCGGGCCTTGGTGCCAAGATTACAGATCCGTCGCAGCCTTTCGTAACACAGTTCCAAGGTAAGAACCCTGCAGATCCTAATTTTAAATTTGCTGTTAAAAAGGATGGCGGTAATTTGGATGCCATTACAGCTTCTACCATTACTTCAAGGGCCTATATAGATGCTTTGGAGAGTGCGTATAAGGTATTTACTTCAATTAAAGAGAATAATAATGTAGCCGGAGGAACAGACAATGAATAAATTTAAGATTATAATAGAGGGACTTATCAAGAACAATCCTACGTTTGTCCTTGTCTTGGGTATGTGTCCAACTTTGGGTACGACTACCTCAGCTATAAACGGTCTTGGTATGGGATTGGCAACAACGTTTGTGCTGATTTTGTCAAATATGCTTATTTCAGCTGTTGCTCCTGTCATTCCGTCAAAAGTAAAGATACCGTGCTATATAGTCATTATCGCATCGCTTGTTACAGTGCTTCAGTTTATAATGCAGGCATTTACTCCCGGTCTGTATGAGACTTTGGGTCTGTTTATTCCTCTTATCGTTGTAAACTGTATTGTACTTGGACGTGCTGAGGCGTATGCTTGCAAGCACTCTGTAGTTGAGTCTGCTTGTGACGGTCTTGGTATTGGTCTTGGTTTCTCATTGAGCCTAACGGTAATAGGTTTTGTAAGGGAGTTGCTTGGCGGTCTTTCTATATTTGGCTGTAAGATTGCCCCTGCAGACGGAGTACTTGCATTTGTTCTGGCTCCGGGCGGATTCCTTGTACTTGGCTATTTGATGGTTCTGTTTAACAAGTATTTAAAAAAATAGTGCATACTGTAAATATTAATTGATATGGAATATATTTTAATAATTATATCTGCGATATTCGTCAATAATATCGTATTGTCGCAATTCCTTGGAATATGTCCGTTTTTGGGCGTTTCCAATAAGGTATCAACTGCAATAGGAATGGGCAGTGCAGTATGTTTTGTAATGGCCATTGCAACACTCTTTACATACTTGGTGCAGTACTATATTTTAGTCCCGCTGAATATTGAGTTCATGCAGACAATCACCTTCATATTGGTTATTGCTGCACTTGTTCAGATGGTAGAGATTATTCTTAAGAAGGTAAGTCCTGCTCTTTATCAGGCTTTGGGAATATTCCTTCCACTTATAACAACCAACTGTGCCGTTTTGGGTATAGCTATAGTTGTTGTTTCAAAGGAGTTTGGCTTTGGAGGTGAGGCTCCTCATATGTTTAATCTTGCGGAGTCTGTAGTATATGCTGTTGCAACAGCGCTTGGATTTGGCCTTTCTTTAACTATTTTTGCAGGAATAAGAGAACAGATAGAGCTTTCAAATGTTCCTAAGGCATTTAAAGGGATTCCTATTGCCCTTATAACAGCCAGTATATTGGCTATGGCATTTATGGGATTCTCAGGCTTGGTAAAATAGTATACAGATGGAAAAGAAAAGAGCAATACAGGAGGTTATGACAGTTTTGGAGATAGAGGCACTGCTTAGAGAGTCAAAAGTTGACGAAGCATATTCTCAATTGATAGAGCTTTTAAAGGTTGAGGAGAGTAATGCTTACGCGTGGTATCTTCTTGGCGGTATCTACCGCAGGCAACAGATGTGGGGCGAGGCAATAAATGCATATAATCGTGCAAAGTTGATAGACCCGGCGTCTCCTGCTGCAACTGCCATAGATTCGATTTACGAGATTCTTAACTTTAGAAATACAGATTTGATGAATCCGTAATGATGGTATTGCTATAGGTATTACAAGTAAAGGGCGGTACAATATTGATGTGCCGCCCTTTGTTTTTTTGTGCCGCCAACGCCAATGCTAACGCCAACGCTAACGCTGATTTGCCTCAATCCCGGCTTTTATTCTACGCAAAGCCTCCTCTTTTCCAATGAAGAATATGATATCCGCTATTCCCAATCCTTTTGCCTCCCCTACAAAGAAAAGCCTTAGGGTATTCATTATCTGCCCCATCTTCCATCCGTTCTCTTTAATATAGCCTGTTAAAGACTCCTCTATAGTGTGAACCTGCATATCCTTCTTCTCTAAGAATTCTGCCAAATTGCTGCAGATTCCGTTAGTCTGCTGAGAGGCTTTGCAGCAGTGATGCTCGCTATTGTTATGCTCGGTCTGCTCGTTATGGCCGTGTCCGCAGCACCCGTGCAGTTGCCAAAAATCTTTGAACGCCATATTTTCAATATGCTTGTAAACCTGCTCTATCAGCGGTTTAACCTCAGGTGTAAAGAATTTCTTTACATCTGCTGCTGCGTATGTGGTTGGCGAAGCAAAAAGGTAGTGTGCTATATTCCAAAAATCCTTTACAAAATGGGCACGCTCTTTTATAAGGTTACAAACCATTACCACATATTTGAAAGGTATATGTCCGTTGCCAACGATTACCGAATCTCCGTTTGATTTGATTACCTCTGCCAACTTCTCATTAATGATAGGCAGGAAATCTTGTGCGAGCTCTTTTGGTGAGCGTTTGCGCAGGTACTCCTGATTAAACCATTTGGCTTTTTCAGGATTGAATCTTGCCCCTGATTTAATAACTCTGTCGAGTGAGAATGCCTTAACCAATTCATCTATGGTGAAAAGTTCCTGTTCCGTTCCCGGGTTCCAACCTAAGAGTGCCAGCATATTTATAAAGGCATCCGGGAAGTAGCCATCCTCCCTGTATCCGCGTGAAATCTCTCCTGTTGGTGATACCCATTCCAAAGGAAATACAGGGAATCCAAGTCTGTCGCCATCCCTTTTGCTTAATTTACCTTTGCCATCCGGCTTTAACAGCAGTGAAAGGTGTGCGAACCGCGGCTGTGATTCCTGCCATCCGAATGCTTCGTAAAGCAGGTAATGCAGTGGGAGAGATGGCAGCCACTCTTCGCCACGTATAACCTCCGTTATCTCCATTAGATGATCATCTACTATGTTTGCAAGATGGTATGTTGGAAGTTCATCTGCACGTTTCCATAAAACTTTGTCATCCAATGTATCTGAATTGACTTCAATGTGACCGCGTATGAGATCGTCCATCTTAACTATCCTGTTTTCGGGTGTCTTGAACCTTACAGTCCAGTTGGTTGTCTCACTAAGAAGCCTCTCTACCTCGTCGGGAGGCAGAGTAAGAGAGTTCCTAAGTTCCATCCTTGACTTATGGTTGTAGACAAAGGTCTCTTTGCGGGCCTCAGCCTCTTTTCTGCGTGTATCAAGCTCTTCGGCACTGTCAAAGGCATAATATGCGTTGCCGGATGCTATAAGTTGATCTGCATATTGCCTGTACAGATGTTTGCGCTGCGATTGTCTGTATGGGGCATGAGGGTGCCTCTCTGAAGCAACCTCAACAACATTCCCATCTGCATCAACACCTTCGTTTGGGTATATGCCACACCAACGGAGCGAATCTATTATATACTTCTCTGCACCCGGTACAAATCGTTGTGAATCTGTGTCCTCTATTCTTAGGATAAAATCTCCATCCTCCTGTTTTGCGTACAAATAGTTGTACAGGGCTGTCCTAACACCACCCATATGTAGCGGACCTGTAGGACTGGGGGCAAATCTTACTCTTCTTTTTCTCATGATATAGCCTCTGTATTGTTTTGTTAATCTTGTGTTCTGTGTAAAAATGAATTGTCCGTTTCTATTGTCTGTATCCCATCTACCTCCTCTAATTTCATCCTTTCTTGTGTCCCGTTAAAATTATGGTCTGCAGAAACAGCGCGGCTTTCGGTCTCTCTCTTTGCAAGATTCCTGCGTTTAAAGGCAGGAACTGTTTCGAGGAGTGTTATGTCATCATCTGCCTCCAATATAAGAGCAGGCTTCCCTTTAGGCCTTTCGTACGGTTTTACCTCCTGTTTGGGTATAACTGTACTAATCTCTTCTGTATGAGGGGCCTCTACAAATCCTGTCTTGCTGTAGTTAGATGTGTCTTGAGAAGGTTGCTGCACATCGTTTATAGTCTCTTCATCTATTACAACCCTTTTTACTGTTCCGGTTGACGGTGCGGAGAATGAATTGCTGTATCTGTCTCCCATTACAACAATCTCCTCATCATCTTCGGAAACGAGCGGCAGGTTCTGTACGTTGAATCCGGTGGCAACAATGGTAATCCGTATCTTTGTCCCCATAGCCTCGTCAAACACAACACCTCTTTTGAACTTGTTTACCTGATTTCCGGTATAGTTGTTCACATAATCCATAATCTGAGACAGCTCGGCCATGGTAAGGTTACCCTCCTCCTTGCTCGATGTTATGTTCACAAGCGCTCCTTTAACCGTTGAGAGGTCGCAGTCGTTAAGCAGCGGTGATTCAAAAGCCCTTTGGACGGCCTCAATTGCTCTGTCGGGACCATCAGCCTCACCCTCACCCATAATTGCCATGCCGCCATCCTTCATAATCATCTTTACGTCTGCGAAGTCTACATTTATATATCCTCTCTTTGTTATCAGCTCCGCTATACTTTTTACAGCTGTATTAAGTACGGCATCAACCTTAGGAAATGCATCTACAACTGTAAGGTCTCCATATACTTCGTATAGTTTTTGGTTGTCTATAATAAGCAGAGAATCAACATGTTTTTGAAGCTCCTTAATACCTTTGATAGCTCTGCGTACAAACTCTTTGCCCTCATCTCTAAAAGGGAGTGTGACTACACCAACGGTGAGCAGCCCCATCTCCTTTGATACCTGCGCAACAACAGGAGCGGCACCGGTACCGGTACCACCACCCATTCCGGCGGTTATGAAGGTCATCTCAATACCATTTTTAAGGGAGTTTTTTATGGCATCTACAGACTCCGATGCCGCCTTTCTTCCCCTTTCCGGATCACATCCGGCACCAAGACCTCTGGTAATATCGGACCCCAATGCTATTCTCTCTCCAACCTCAGATGACTCAAGCGCTTGGACATCTGTGTTGCAGATCATAAATTCCACATCCTTTATTCCTGTACGGAACATCTCAGACACTGCGTTGCTGCCGCCTCCGCCAACACCAATAACCTTTATTATAGACTTCCTGGAACTCCAGTTAGCCGGTTTTACCATACCATTCTCATCCATATACCAAAATCTTTATGCTTCGTTATCATCCTCTTTAAACATGTCGTTCAATGTGGTTTTCAACCTTGTAAACAGGCCAGGTCCCTCCTTTGTCTTCTTCTCCTTTTCATGTCTGCCGGCTGTAACCTCAATGAGTTCTGGCTCAAGTTCACCTATATTGGTATCGTTTTCAACCTCTGTAGTATCATTAATCTCAACATCCTCCTCAGCAACACTGTACGAAGCAGAATACCCGTCTCTCTCACTCTCCTCGGCACCCATCATAATAAGACCCACTGCAGTAGACAATGCAGGATCGTTCATCTCTATAACAGAATCTTCCGCCTCTATTACAGGTGCGCCCAAACTTGTTTCAATCCCTGTAATAACTTGAGCCAACTCCTTAATGTGCGCCAATTTTGATGTACCTCCGGTAAGTACCAATCCGGCTTTCAACTTGTCTTTATAGCCACTTCTTTCTATCTCATAATATACAGCTTCGAACAGCTCCGATGCGCGTGCCTCAATGATATTAGAAAGGAGTTTTACGGAGATCTCCCTTCCCTCTCTGCCGTTTATGCCGTTTACGAAAATCGTCTTTTTGTCTGCAGCAAGAGGGGAGTAGCAGCATCCGTGCTCAACCTTAAGCTGCTCTGCATTCTTTTCTGCTATGCTGCATCCAATCTTTATATCAGATGTTATAATCTTGCCTCCAAATGGAATAACCGCAGCATGTCTTACTATATTGTTATGTATAATAAGAAGGTCTGTAGTACCACCGCCTATATCTACCATTGCAACACCAAGCTCCATCTCCTCTTCGCTAAGGACAGCCTTTGCAGATGCCATAGGTTCAAGGATAATCCTCTTTAAGTTAAGACCTGCCCTGTTTATTACATCTGCGGTATATACAGAGGAGTTTTTCTTCCCGACAAAGATCTTGAAGTTTGCTGTTATCTGTGTTCCTAACATACCCACCGGCTCTTGGGTAGGGGTAAAATTATCTATGCTGTAGGACTGTGGTATAACATGAAGCACCTCCTCGTCTCCCTGTATAAAGGAGCCGTTCATGCTTGATATTATCTCATTTATCTCCTCTTCTGATATCAGCTCTTTTGGATTTGGCCTGTTGGTCTGGTATCCGTTTGTAACGCAACGTATATTCTGCCCGGCAATCCCAACATATACATCATTGAGCTTTATGTTAAGCTGTTCCTCAACATCCTTAATTACAGGGACAAGAGATTGGAGAGTCTGGCGTATATTCATAACCTCGCCTCTGTTAATCCCTTTAGACGGCCTTTGACTGTATCCTATTATTCTGATACCTGTCTCCGTCATTTTACCAACAAGGCATACAATCTTTGTTGTACCTAAATCAATTGCAGCAATAAGTTTATCATTCATAGTGTCTATATGGTATTAGAAGCTTTTTTATTTTTACTGTTTCTTTTTTTACAAACAATCTGGCCTTTGTACTTTAAATTGACAATATTGTATTTAAGCCATCCTACACTTGGTATAACATTGTTGTAGAACGATGCAAGTTTGTCAAATTTTTTCTCAATATTGTTGAGGTCGCCAAAGACAATCTGCTGGTCTCCCACTCTCGGACTCAAATACAGATCACCGTTGTCTGCTACATAAATCTGTTCTATCTGTGCAGTCCAAAAAGGGTTATCCTGCAGATATACAGCTAAATTATATATTCCATCTATCCAACCCTCAATCCCCGGCAGGGCATTGCCTCTGTATCCGTTATATAGCTCAACAGGTATATGTCCGCTCACAACAGGAACATACGATGTAAAGTTTTCCGCAAGAGGGAAAATATATTTTGTGTCATCTATGTAGAAGCCTCCGTTACTGCTCTCTATCCTTATTATGGGCTTGCGTTGGGTAATGTTTATAACCATTTTCCCATCTATGTTAAGAAAAGCCTGGCTTTTTCTTATCATGCACCTCTTGTTTAGAAGCTCCTCCAAGCCGGAGAGATTGATGCTGTCTACCCTCCTTCCTTTTATCTTCCCGTAAAAGTCGTTTATAATGTCAATAACATCGTCGCTGTTTACAAAACGGTTCTGTGCGCTGTCTAAGATAACCACCTTTATCTCCCTGCACAGTTCGTTGTTCCTGCCCTTTTTACCAAGCGTTGCGGCAAAATAAAAGTAGAAGGCGGCAGCGGCCGTGAGGAGCAGTATCCCTATATATTTCAGAACCTTTACAAACATTGTTATCTGCTTAATACATTCTTCATCAAATCTGTAATCTTACATATAAACCTATCGATGTCACCCGCACCAAAGGTTATTAGTATATCTATCTTCCCATCATTCATCTCTCTCTCCAACAGAGGCATAAGCTCCTCCTTTGTTATCTTTCTTTTGTTCTCTATGTCAACATCCTTAAATATGAGATCAGATGTAACACCCTCTATTGGCAGTTCCCGCGCCGGGTATATATCCAATAGGAGCAGTTCATCCAACATACCAAGGCTCTTTGCAAACTCATGGGCAAAATCCCTTGTTCTGGTGTAAAGATGAGGTTGGAAGATGCCGCAAAGCTTCCTGCCCGGAAATATGTTCCTTATGGAGCTTATTGCGGAACTTATCTCATTGGGATGATGTGCATAGTCATCTATATATGCCATTCTTGGTGTGTTGACATGAATGTCAAATCTCCTTTCCGCTCCGGCAAATGTTGCAAGTGCATCTCTTATCTCCTTTGCAGACATCCCCCCGTTAAGTGCTGCAGCTGCAGCTGCAACGGCATTTTCAACATTTACCCAACCAGGTACGCCAACAGTGCAGTTTTCAATAACACCGCCGGGATAGTTGATGTCAAAGTCTATATAACCGCCATCAACAATTTTAATATTGGAGGCATAGTAGTCGCAAGGATTGTTGTATGAGTACCTTGCCACCTTTGCCTTTACCTTGCTGAGGTCAATCTCAACACCCCTCTTTAATATGAGTATTCCGTCTCTCTTTATCTGTGATGCAAACTCGGAGAAGGCCTCTTTTACACTATCTATGTTGCCATATATGTCAAGATGATCTGCATCAACAGATGTTATGATGGCTATATCGGGAAACAACTGCAAAAAGGAGCGGTCGAACTCATCTGCCTCCGCTACAAGCAGGTTGTTCTTGCTGAGCAGCAGGTTGGTATGGTAATTCTTTGATATACCGCCTAAGAATGCGTTGCACCCTTTGCCGCATGCAGTAAACAGATGGGCAATCATCGTACTGGTTGTTGTCTTGCCATGTGTCCCGGCAACAGCAATACATCTGTTGTGACTTGCTATCTCGCCAAGAGCCCTTGAACGTTTGATTACCTTGTATCCGTTGTCAATAACATAACGGAGCTCCTTCATATCTTTTGGGATTGCAGGGGTATAGATTACAAGTGTCTTCTCTCTCTCTGCAGGAATGTATCCTATATCTTCTGTATAGTGTATCTCAATCCCCTCCCTCTCTAATTCGGCCGTAAGGTGAGACGGCGTTCTGTCATAGCCGCTTACCTTGTAACCTGCATGGTTATAGTATCGTGCTATGGCGCTCATCCCTATTCCGCCTATCCCTATAAAATATACATTCTTCATCACTGTTGTCTTTTTTTAACTATATCTATACAAAGATCTGCAATCTGTGCAGCTGAATCCTCTCTTGCAAGGGCCCTTATGTTGGTCTCCAATAATGCTCTTTTGTTGTTGTCTGAAAGTAGCGAGCCAACTGCAGGTCCAAGTTTTTCTACTGCCTCCGAATCCTTTACCAACAACGCCGCGTTTTTGTTCACCAATGCCATTGCATTATGTGTCTGATGGTCCTCGGCCACCATAGGGCTTGGTACGAATATGGTGCATTTGCCTGCTTCACATAGCTCAGATATTGTCCCTGCACCTGCTCTGCTTATCACAACATCCGCTATGGCGTAGGCTAAATCCATCCTTTTAATAAAGTCAGACCAAACTATGTTGCTGCTCTGCCTCCCCTTCATAAAGGTCTCTATCTCTGCCTTGTAATATTTTCCGCACTGCCATATTACCTGATATTCACCCTCTTTGCCTCCAAACAGATTCCCATTGAGAAGCTCCCTTTTCATCCACTCGTTAAGTGTTCGGCAACCAAGGCTTCCGCCAACGACAAAAACAGTTTTTTTGTCGGGAAGCAGATTGTAAAACTTGTAACCCTCCTCTTTGAGCTGCGGAGTAGAAGCCTTTATCTCCTTTCTTATAGGGTTGCCTGTAAAAACAATCTTCTCCTTTGGAAAAAAACGCTCCATCCCATCATAGGCAACACATATTTTTGTGGCTTTCGCAGCATTTTTCCTGTTTACAAGGCCTGCAAACGAGTTCTGCTCCTGCAAAACAACAGGTATTCCCTTACTCTCCGCCGCACTTACTATTGCCGCACTGGCATATCCTCCAACACCTACGGCCAAGTTGGGCCTGAACTCCTTTATTATCTGTTTAGCTCTCCTCTTGCATTTGAAATAATCTATAAGCACCCCTATGTTAGAGGGTGAATAGAGCGGCCTTTTAAGCCCTCTTGCCGGTATTCCTATAATCTTGTACCCTGCCTGAGGGACCTTTTCCATCTCCATCTTGCCCGATGCCCCAACAAAAAGAAGCTCTGCATCCGGCCGTTTTGCCTTTAAGGCAGATGCAATTGAAATTGCCGGAAAGATATGCCCTCCGGTTCCTCCACCGCTTATTATTACCCTTAGCTCTTCCATCTGTCTACTATTTAAACTCTCCGTTTTTGTCTTTTATCTCATATTGCTCCCCGTTATTCTCTAAGTCTCTCTCTCTTCTTCCCGACAAATCCCCCTCTTCTGTATAGCTGCCGTCATCATTCGGTACCGTTAGGTCTATTGAGAATGAGCCTTCAAAGTCTGCAATATCCTCAGTTGCCGGGGAACCTGTAGCATTTGATACATTTGCAGCGTTTGCCGCGGCAAGTTTTTCGGCTCTCTTTTTATCTGTACTTATATCTATTGTCCTGCTTACCGAGAGGATTATTCCAAACGCACTGCACAATATAACCAAAGATGTTCCGCCAAGGCTTATGAGCGGCAGCGTATGCCCGGTTACAGGTATGATCCCAACATTTACCAATACATGAAGCGATGCCTGCAGGATAATCAGCAATGCAAGCCCCCCAACCGTTATAGCTGTAAACACCCTCGTACAGTTCTTTACGAGGATTATACACCTAAAGAAGAACCACATGTAAAATATCAGAACTATAAATCCGCCTATAAGTCCGTACTCCTCAATGATAAGTGTAAAGATAAAGTCCGAGTAGGGGTGGGGCAGTACATATCGCTGTGTGCTGTTGCCTGGGCCTTTTCCCAAGATACCTACAGAGGAGATTGTAACCTTTGCCATATCTGCCTGATAGGTCTTGTCCAACTCTTTCTGTCTCTCCTCTGCACTCAACTCCTCAGATACCTCTGTCTTGCTTACAAATTTGGTCAACCTGCTGGTTGCGGTGTCTATTCTTGGGAACCATCCAAAAGCTAAATGAAGCAGGATTATAACAGCCATGGCAATAGCGCCTATACCTGCAGACTTAAACAGATAGGACCATTTGACCCCTGCAACTACAAGTATAATGGCTGCAAGAAGACCAATGAAACAAGCAGAAGAGAACGAACCTACCATCACTAAAACAAAGGCGATGCCTATAGGTATGAGAAGTTTTATGAAAAACTCCTTAAAGGTGTCTAATTTGCATGATTCGAGTATCTTGGCCATGTACAGTACCAATGTTATCTTTATAAGCTCGGTTGGCTGGAATGTAATGAAACCCAAATTCAGCCACCTTTTTGCACCGTTAATTTCCTGTCCTATTATGGGAACAAGGGCAAGGAGGACAAGGCTTACAGCGAACATGACAACAGAAAGGCTTCTGTACCATTTGAGTGGTATCTTGTAGAAGACAAAGAGGACAACCCACCCGAAAGCAACATATTTCAGCTGTTTGAAAAGGTAGCTGAAATTGGTTGTGTGCTCTTTGTAGGCCAACGAACTTGTCGCCGAGTATATAAGAGCAATGGATATGAGTGACAGAAGGAACACTATTATCCATATAACCTTGTCCCCTTTCACATTCTTGATAATTCCGCTCTTTATGTCATCTGTATTCAGTCCACTCATTGTGCAGTATACTTTTCTTTTTTATAAACCTTTAGTCTTTTAAGTCTCCGACAAGCTTTCTTACAATCTCTCTACAGCTTTCTTACAGCCTCCTTAAACTGCTGCCCTCTATCTTCATAACTTTTAAACAGGTCAAAGCTTGCACAACATGGGGAGAGCAGTACCGTCTCACCCGGCATGGCATTCTCGTATGCTACCCGCACAGCCTCTGCAGCAGAGGTAACATCCACTATCTTGTCAACCTTGTCCTTGAAGTTGTCATGCAGCTTCTCGTTGTGAAGTCCCATGCAGATAAGCACCCTTACCTTCTCTTTTACAAGATCGTAAAGCGGGGCATAGTCGTTTCCCTTATCTTTGCCTCCGGCTATCCACACTACAGGCGTTGTCATGCTGTCTAAGGCATACCATGCAGAATCTACATTTGTTGCCTTTGAATCATTTATATAGAGAACATCCTTTATCTTTAGTACCTTCTCCAACCTGTGTTCCACCCCTTCGAATGTCATAAGACTCTGCCTTATCTGTGTATTGTCTATCTTTACAACCTTTGCCGCAATTGCTGCAGCCATGGAGTTGTACAGGTTATGTTTGCCCTGCAATGCAAGCTCGTTGAGGTACATTGTATATTCATCCCCATCTACATTTACCTCCATCTTGTCATCCCTTATACAGGCACCCTCCTTAACCTCCTCTTTTTGGGAGAATGGCAACATCCGGCTCTTTATAAGCATCTCCTTCATCTCCTTTGCCGTTACAGGATCATCTGCACAGAAGATGAATGAGTCCTCCCCCTCCATGTTCCTTGTTATGCGGAATTTGGCGTTAATGTAATTCTGCATCTTAAAGTCGTACCTGTCTAAATGGTCTGGTGTAATGTTCATAAGGATAGCAATATCCGCCTTAAAGTCATACACATCGTCCAACTGGAAGCTGCTCAGCTCAAGAACGTAATAATCAAAATTCTCCGTGGCAACCTGAAGTGCGAAACTCTTTCCAATGTTTCCGCCCAACCCAACATTGTACCCTGCATTCTTTAAAATGTAGTATATAAGTGATGTTGTGGTTGTTTTGCCGTTGCTTCCGGTTATACAGATCTTCTTGGCCTTGCAGTATCTGTCGGCGAACTCTATCTCGGATATAATTCCAATACCCATCTCCCTTGCCTTTACAACGAGGGGAGCATTTTCGGGGATTCCGGGGCTTTTTACTATCTCTTTAGCATTAAGTATTTTCTCCGGAGTATGTCCCTCAGATTCAAAAGGAATATCATACTCCTTTAGCATCTTTACATAGTTCTCCTTTATCTTTCCGCTGTCGCTAAGAAAGACATCCAATCCTTTCATCTTTGCCAAGATGGCCGAGCCAACACCGCTCTCGCCACCGCCTAATACTGCAATTCTGTACATATAATAAAACTTAACAGCTTTCTATCTTATCTTTAAAGTGATTATTGATATTGCACACAGCATAATGGCTATAATCCAAAACCTTATTACAATTTTTGTCTCCGGAATCGCCTTTTTGGGATACTGGATAATAGCATCTATACCCTCCTTCTGAAAATGATGGTGTATAGGGCTCATCTTAAAGATTCTCCTGCCGGCACCATACCTCTTCTTGGTGTATTTAAAATATGCTCTTTGCGCAATAACGCTAATACTTTCAATTAAAAATATACCGCATAAAACAGGTATAAGCAGCTCCTTCCTAATTATTATGGCGGCAACAGCTATAACTCCGCCAAGCATAAGGCTGCCGGTATCACCCATAAATACCTGGGCCGGCGATGCGTTGTACCACAGGAATCCTATAAGTGCCCCAATTAGCGCACAGAGAAAGATAACCACCTCTCCGGTGTGCGGAATATACATTATATTAAGGTATGAGGCATATATTGAGTTTCCCGACAAATATGCCAATACTGCTAATGTTATGACTACCGGTGCAGATACGCCGGTCACTAACCCGTCTAATCCATCTGTAAGGTTGGTACCGTTGGATACAGCCGTAATTACAAATATTATTACAAGAATATAGATTACCCAGCTTGCTATCTCTCCTGCTTTCCCTTTAAATGGTGCAAGCCATGCGTAGTCGAACTGATTGTCCTTTACAAACGGTATGGTTGTGGTTGTGCTCTTTATATCTTTAAAGTAGCGTGTCTGCGTTACGTCTAACTCCGTAACAGTTTCTTTAATGGCCTCCTTTTCTCCGGGAGTTACAGATTCTCTTACAGTTACCTGTTCGCTGAAACACAATACAAGACCAACTATAAGACCAAGTGTCACCTGGCCTATAATCTTATATTTTCCGTTCAGCCCATCCTTGTCCTTTTTAAATACCTTTATAGAGTCGTCTAAGAAACCAACAAATCCAAGCCATAATGTTGTTATTATCATTAAGATAACATATACATTTGTGAGGTTTCCAAATAAAAGTGCCGGGATGAGCAGGGAGAGTATTATTATAACTCCACCCATTGTAGGGGTTCCTTTCTTCTGCATCTGACCCTCTAATCCAAGATTCCTTATCTCCTCACCAATCTGCAGTCTCTGCATCAGCCTTATTATTTTTGGACCTAACCACAAAGCAATAAGCAATGCCGTCATGACAGCCAATATGGCTCTAAAGCTTATGTATTTCATAAGCCCTACTCCGGGAAAATGTATTCCGTTACTTTCAAAGTATTCAAAAAGATGGTAAAGCATCTTGTAAATATTATAACTTTATGCTTTGCAGAGCATTTTAAGCTCCTCAAAAGCGCTTTTAATCAATTCTTTATCGTCTAAATGGTGCTTTACACCGTTAACAATCTGGTAATCCTCGTGTCCTTTGCCTGCAACAAGGATTATGGAGCCGGGCTTTGCGTTCAGTATGGCAACCCTTACAGCTTCTTGTCTGTCGGGAATAAAACTGCTTTTACATCTTGCCTTTATGTCCATCCCCTCCTTAATATCATTTATGATTGCCAAAGGGTCCTCAAATCTTGGATTATCGGATGTTACAACAACCTTATCTGCGTACTTACCCGCTATTGCACCCATTTCGGGCCTTTTTGTCTTGTCTCTGTTACCGCCGCAGCCAAATACGCAAATAAGATCTCCGGCAGGATTGAGATCTTTTAATGTCTTAAGGACATTCTCCAAAGCATCGGGAGTATGTGCGTAATCAACGGCGGCAATAATATCGTTACTGCCCTTGAAATACTCAAGCCTTCCGCTGACCGCGGTAAGGCGGCTCACCTCTACTGCAACCTCCTCCTCTTTCATCCCAAGAAGAACTGCAGCCCCATATACAGCTGTGATATTGTAGGCGTTGTGCAACCCTATAAACCTGCACCAAATCTCCTTACCGTTAATATTTAGCAGAGTGCCGTCTATATTCTTCTCTATGATCCTGCACTTAAAGTCTGCCGCATTCCTGCACGAGTATCCGTATCTCCTTGCCTTGCAGTTCTGTAGCATAACACTGCCGTTCTTGTCATCCTCATTGGTAAGGGCAAACGCATCTATATCAAGGTTATCAAACAGTTTTTTCTTTGCGGCAAGGTAATTGGCAAAGGTCTTGTGGTAGTCTAAATGGTCGTGTGTGAGATTTGTAAATATGGCTCCGGCAAACTTAAGCCCATCTGTCCTCTTTTGGTCCAAAGCATGTGAACTCACCTCCATAAAACAGTATTCGCAACCACACTCCACCATCTCAGCTAATAGCCTGTTAAGCTCAACAGGACCGGGGGTGGTGTTTATTGTCTCATATCTTCTCTTTCCTACATAATTCGCAATGGTTGAGATAAGTCCGCACTCGTAACCCAAATTGCCTAACAATCTGTACAGCAAGGTGGCGATGGAGGTCTTTCCGTTTGTTCCGGTTACCCCAACTAACTTTATGCATGAAGTTGGATCTCCATAAAAATTCTTTGCAGCAATGGCCTCGGCCGTGCGTCCATCCTTTACCGGAATGAACAAAATATCATCTCTCCTGTATTCCTCTATATTTTCTTCATTCTCATAAAGAATAACCTTGGCTCCGTTGTCTATTGCATTGCAGATATATTTGTGGCCGTCTGCAGCTGCCCCTTTTACAGCAATGAACAGAGAGCCGTGTCTGCATTTGCGTGAATCCGTGCAAACATCCTCAATGTCTATATTACGAAACTTGTCGGCTGTAGCCGAATCTGTTACCCCTGTCTCTTTTATTATATCAATAAGTCTCATAAACCATCCCCCTTTAATTTAATTGTATTCAAGTTTAAGTACCACTGTTGATATCGAATCTCTGTTTATGCCACTCCCTGCTGCGGGATTTTGGGAAACTACCCTTCCGTGCCCGTCAAAACTTACCTTGTACCCTTGATTCTCCAAAATATATATGGCATCTTTTAGCCCCATTCCAACCACATTGCACAGCAGCTCATCACTATTGTGACACTCCTTAATGGTAATATTCCTGCTGCTGTCCCTGCATAGTGTTACCCAGTCTTTTCTCTTCATCCTCTCCATTATGCTGCTCTTTCCCTTGGCGGGCAACTGTTCAAGCGCTGCAATATCCTGCGTTGCTTTGCCGCTTGATATTACAGGCATTCCCTTCTCAGTTGAAAGAGTGTCCAAGGTAAAATCTTTCCCGCAGACAGGCTTCCCCCAATCCCTGCTCGAAGAGTATATATGATTTGCAATCTGTTTAAAGACAGGGCCTGCTTGCGTACCTCCATAAAAGTTACCTACAATAGGCTCGGAGTAGAGGATTACAATAGCACTGTATTTTGGATTGTCCGCAGGGAAGAATCCGGCAAATGAAGCCTGGTATCTTCTGCGTCCGCTCCTCTCATAACCGCCCCCCGGAAATGCCATACGGGCTGTGCCTGTCTTGCCGGCAACCTTAAACGGCAGGGTCTTCATAGATTTGCCTGTACCCTCCTCTACAACTCCGCTCATTGCCTCCTGCGCAGCCTTTATTGTCCGCTCAGATGCTATTGAACCGCTCATCTCCGTTGGCGGGAAATTCTTTATGATCTTCCCGTGATCCTGATAGCTCTCAATGAAGTATGGCTTCATCATTACCCCATTGTTGGCTATTGCGTTGTAAAATGTAAGAGTATGCAGTGGCGTAAGCAGTGTGGCGTAACCTATGGCCATTGAGGGGAGGCTTGTTGCAGACCACATCTGCGATGTAGGAGTATATATTACAGAGCGTGCCTCTCCCTGTATGTCTAAATTAAACCGTTCTCCAACCTTCATGCTTTGGATTCTGTCTGTAAATTTCTTTGGATCTTTAGAATAATATTCAACAGCAAGTTTTGCAAAGGCGCAGTTAGAAGATTTCTCAAAAGCCTTCTTTACTGTTATCAATCCGTATCCTCCCGGGGTAACATCTGTGTAGGTATGCCCGCCATAGCTCCATTTGCCGTTACCTGCATCAACCGGCGAATCCAATGTAACATAACCATCTTCCAATAGCGATACCAATGTAACAAGCTTAAATACAGAGCCCGGCTCTGTTGCATCTCCAACGGCATAGTTGTAAGATTCGTCATAACTGCCGTTCTTCCCCTTTTTCATATTGGCTATTGCACGTATGGCACCTGTCTTTACCTCCATTACAATAGCTGTAGCCCCCTCTACAGCCTGTCCCTTTGCAAGCTGCTCCCTAAGAGCCTTCTCTGCAGCCTCCTGCATATCTATGTCTATGGTGGTCTTAATGTCACAGCCGTTCTTCGGCTCAATGGTAAGATCGCTGTTAACCGGTCTCCACTCCCCTCCAAGCATCTTCTGTATCTTCTGTTGCCCAGGTTCGCCCTTAAGATAATAATCGCAGCTACCCTCTATGCCAACACTTACCCCCTCTGTATTGGTGAACCCTATGGTCCTGTATGCTAACCTTCCATAAGGGTGTTGCCTTTTATACTTTTCTTCAACAATCAATCCTCCTCTGTTGGCACCTAAGGAGAGGATAGGGAATTTCTTTATCTCCATCAGTTCCGGGTAGTCAACAAGTCTGTTGCCCAATGCTTTATATCTCTTACCCTCCTTTCTTGCCTGTTTGAGCTCTTTTGTATATTGGGCAGCACCTTTATCTTTAAAGAAGGCCGACAAGGATTTGCCTAATTCCGCTACATTGTTGTCAAATACATCCTTGCTTGGCACAACACAATCTATCCTTATCCTGTAAAAAGGTATGGAGGTGGCAATAGGTCTGCCGTCGCGTGAAAGAATGTCACCCCTTATGGCATCAACCTTTTCAACTCTGTACGCAATATCTTCTGCCTTTATCTCGGTAGGGGAGAAGTATTGCAACTTTATAACCTTCCCAACAACTATTAGCACCAAGATAAAGTAGATTGCGAAAAACCATTTTATTCTTTTTGTGATTATCTCTTTCATCTTTCAAGTACTAAAGGTGGTGACACCGGGTTTATAAGTGTGGAGTTCTGCTTTTCAAGTCTCTCCTTAACCTCTCCTCGTTTGCTTAGAGACTGTAACCGGGCAGTTTTTCCTGTATATTCTGCCTTTAGGTTCTTAAGCTCAAGCTGGTTTTTTCTTATTGTAATCTGAGTCTTCTCTACGCCAAGATTAATTGATATATATAGAATGGTAATGAGAAAAATATACAGCACAAACCAGATGTCTCTGCACAAGACATCTTTCACTATCTGCCCCCTTAGAAGGGAAGAAAATGTGAATGTGGGTTTTTTCTGTTTTTTACTGTTCTCCTCCATTTTCTGTTTTTCTATATCTTTTCAGCTATTCTCAGCTTGGCACTTCTACTTCTGTTGTTCTCCATCTGTTCGTTATTGTCGGGAAGCAAAGGCTTACGGTTAACAAGCTTAAAAGGGGTCTCTATCTTTCCATAGAAATCCTTTATGGCGGTTCCGCTACAGTTTCCTGTCTTCATGTAATTCTTTACCAACCTGTCTTCCAACGAGTGGTAGGTAATTACAGAAAGTCTTCCTCCGCTTTTTAAAACGTTCCCGGTTGCCGTAAGAAACTCCTCCAATGCACTCATCTCATGGTTTACCTCTATCCTTAAAGCCTGAAACAACTTGGCTAAAAATTTATGCCGCGTTTGTGCGTTAAAGAACTTGGACACAGTGTTCACTAACTCTTCTGTTGTCTCTATCCGGCTTATGGAGCGTGCCTTGCAGATGACACCGGCAACCTTTCCGGGATTCTCTATCTCACCCCACTCCCTGAATATTTTAGTCAACTCCTCCTCCTCGTAGTCGTTTACTATGTCTGCGGCATTAATCCCCTCTGCGTAGTTCATCCTCATATCCAATGGCGCGTCGAACCTAAAAGAAAACCCCCTTTCTTCCGTATCGAACTGGTGTGAGGAGACCCCAAGATCTGCAAGTATCCCGTCTACTTTGCCAACATTAAGGTATTGAACAAAATTTTCAACGAATCTAAAGTTGTTGTGTACCGCAATAAGTCTGCTGTCCTTAGGTGCATTGGCTATGGCGTCTGCATCCTGATCAAAAGAGATGAGCTTTCCGCCGGAGCCTAATCTTTTGAGTATCTCGGCAGTATGTCCCGCTCCGCCCATGGTGGCGTCTATATAGACCCCATCCTTGTGCTCCTCTATGTTAAGCCCATCTACACTTTGGTGTAGCAAAACCGGATTGTGATAACTGCTCATTTCAAAATAGATTTAACTTTAACCCAAAATCTTTTGTGCCAATTGAGAGAAGTCTGCTCCATCCATCTTTCCGGCATCATATTTCTCACCGGACCATATCTCTATCTTATGATCGTTGCCGGCAAATACAAGCTCTTTGTCTGCTCCGATTTGCGAAAGAAGATGTTTTGGAATAGAGATCCTTCCCAATTTTCCATCCGGCTCTACAATGGCTCTGTTCCTCATATATTCCCTCCAAAACAGTGCATGCTCTTTGTTGAAAAAGTTCAATCTGGATTTGACCATGTCCGATTCCTTCTCCCATTGCTCGTATGTGAACATCTCTAAACAATCCTCAAACAGGTCTTTTTTGATTACCAATAAGTTGCTTCCCGACAAAGAGAGCACAGCCTTAAAAGCGGAGGGGAATACCACTCTGCCCTTATCATCTATCTTAACTCTATATTCACCAATGAATTTTGCCATTGTTGTTCTTTTGGATACTTTGGGGGTTCTGCAAAATTAAGTATTCTTTTCTATACTTTTACACTTTTTTACATTTTTTTACACAAAGTTATCAACAGTTTGCTTTTTTTGCTCTATCTTTATGCTTACAAACAGGATTTGAAATTTATTGTTGTCTGTAAATGATTGTTTATGAATAAATTGGTGTTAATTGTCTTGGTTCTGGTATTTTTTGCCTGCAATAATAATGGGCAGCCTATAGAGGAGGCTGTTGTAACTGAAAAGGATACGGTTTTTCAGTATGGAATACCTGTAGACGACTATGAAATAACAATATCGGATATTGGTAACGGTGATCTGTTTGGTACATTGTTGAACGATGCAGGGGTAGACTGGCAGACTATTCAAAAACTAATATCAATAGCCGGAGATAAGTTTGATGTAAAGAAGATAAAGGTTGGCAACGAATATGAGTTCTTTTACAGAAGAATAGGGGATAGCTTAGAACTGTCTCCAAGTTTTTTTGTATATGAGAAGGACAGACTCTCACATGTTGTAATGGGACTCAAAGACTCGCTCTTTGTGAGTGTTGTTGAGAAGGACATTGTTACAAATAAGCGAGTGGCTAAAATAGATATTCAATCATCATTGTGGCTAGATATGAAAAGAGCCGGAGTGCCGGCAATACTTGCAATAAAGTTAGAGGATATATTTGCTTGGACAATAGATTTTTCTGGGTTGCAAAAAGGGGATAGCTTTGAGGTTCTCTATGACGAACTAACCTATAAGGATGAGCTGTTGGATATAGGAGACCTGTATTATGCTGTTGCCTCTCATAACGGAAAAATATATCCTGCTGTGCGTTATCAGATTGAGGATAGCGGAGCCATGTATTGGAACGAAACAGGAGAGAGCCTTAAAAAGGCTTTTCTTAAGGCACCTTTGCGTTTTACAAGAATCAGTTCCGGCTTTACATACGCGAGAAGGCATCCGGTGCTTAAAATTGTTCGACCTCACACAGGCGTTGATTATGCTGCACCGGCAGGCACCCCTGTAATGTCTATTGGAGACGGAGTTGTAATCTTTAAGGGATGGACGAATGGCGGAGGAAATACTGTAAAGATCAAACATAACAAAATATATACTACATCGTACATGCATCTTAAAGGATTTGCGAAAGGGCTTGCTTCCGGAAAAAGGGTGAATCAGGGTGAGGTTATAGGATTCGTAGGAAGTACTGGTATTTCAACAGGCCCTCACTTGGATTTTAGAGTTTATAGAAGCGGCACCCCAATAAATCCTTTAAAGATGGACAGCCCGGCTGCTGAACCTTTGGATAAGAAATATTTAGAGGACTTCAAGGCTGTAGGTGAGAGGTACAAACAACAGATGGACAGCGTGATATCAGATGATTATTATATAGACTTTTTAAAGGGCCTTATTCCGTAGCCATTTATTGGCTTTGGCTTTGGCTTTCTTTCTACTTTTTACTTTAAAAAGGCCAACGCCAACGCTTTCTTTACCCTCTTTACTTCAAAAAGGCCAACGCTACTCCTTCTCTATTCGTAACTGCTGTACAAAATTGCCGTTTGTATCTGTTTTTACAAAAAGGGTTATTCTAAAATTACCAGACTCTGTGGTAAGCGTTCCTATAGCATATTTCATAGGGGCCTTTCCGCTTTTATGAATTATGGAGAAACTTTTCGGGGGATATTTTATAAAGAAATCTTTCATTATCTGAGTAGCTTGCGTCTTGCTGCAATCATTTACGCTACCAGAAATTTCAAGCTCTAAATTGCTTGCAAACCAAGCAGATAGTTTTTGAAAATCTCCGTTTTGTATATATTTTCCTATAGGTACAAAAACATCATTTTCCTGTTGAGCAAAAAGCGGAAGAGAAAAAAATGCAAGCAGTATGTATATATATAATCTTTTCATCTTTATGTCACTATTGTGGTAAAACTCACGCGAGTTGTACAAAAAACAAGCCAATAACTGTAACTGTGTGGCACAATCAATGCTGCTCTTATGTGTGCAAAGGTATTAATATTTTTAATTACATTTGTGTCTGTTATGAAATTCACGTTGTTAACAGTAGGAAAGACCACGTTCCCGTTTGTTGAAGAGGGACTGTGCCTGTACGAGAAAAGATTGGGATTTTATATTAATTACCAAAGAGTTGAAATACCCGAACTGAAAAATGCAAAGGCATTGTCTTTTCAACAGATAAAACAAAAGGAGGGTACACTTATATTAAAAAGTGTAAAGGTTAATGATACGCTTATCCTTATGGATGAGAGGGGTATTCAGTATGATTCTATAAAGTGGGCAGAAAAGATGGAGGGGTATATGCAGGCCGGCCGAGATGTGGTTTTTGTTATAGGTGGAGCTTACGGATTCAGCAGGGAGGTATATGACAGGGCAAACGGACTTGTCTCTTTGTCTAAAATGACCTTTTCACATCAGATTATAAGGGTTATATTTCTTGAGCAGCTCTACAGGGCATGTACCATAATTAAAGGGGAGCCTTATCATCACAAATGAGATACGTGAAACAGAATTTAAAATTTTGAAAGTATGAAGATTGGTATTGCAGATAGATTATTGTACTGTTTAAAATACTGTTTTTTATTTGTTAGAGGGAACAGAACGGCTATTTTGGCTGTCCTTACCCTCTTTTGTGCCTTATTGCTGATTATGTCAAGGAGTCCTGTCTATAATGTTGACAACGAGGTAAAGAGGATAGAGCGTAATGTAAATAAGCGGTTGGCTCTTCTAAATGATTATGTAGATGAGGTAAAAAACACTCCTCCAACAGACAGTTGGCCTTATCTTAAAGGTTTTCCGGAGGATATGATTATCTACAGGTATAATTCGGATACTCTCCAATTTTGGAAAAACCAGTTTCCCATAGGAAATGACGAGGTAGATATCCTGCCTCTGTGGTACAGACTCAGCTATCTTAACACAAAAAACTATTTTAATACCCCTTTGGCCTATCTGAGTAGCAGCGAGCTTCAGTATGTGAACTTGGGTACGGGATGGTATCTTGTTAATGTTCAGTTGGCCGGGAGAACAAAAATTGTAAGTGCCCTGCTTGTAAAAACTGAGTATATGGGTAGCGGATCAACACTTATAAGCAGAAATAATCCTTATCTGTCAAAGAATAAAAGGGTGAAGATTGTACCTGTGAACAGCGGTGAAGGTGTTGTTGTAAATAATACAAATGGTGAACCCCTTTTCTCTGTATTGGAAGAGAGGCTCTCCAATACCATCTCCTACAATTATGCTTTAGGGTGGATTACCGTTCTTCTTGCATTTATTACAATGTACTCTTTTCTGTACAATCATCATAAATTCAGGTTTTATGTGATGTACCTTATAGGATTGGTTATCTTAAGGCTTACCTGTATTGGCTTTGGCTCTTACTTGTGGAATTATGAAATTTTTTCCCCAATGCTTTATGCAGATACCGGGTTGTTCTCATCATTTGGAGGTCTGCTGTTAAATAATATGTTTGTTTTTCTTGCAATCTTGGGGCTGTTCCAATTAAGAAGAAGCATTGTAGGGAAACTTATTGTTTTTGATAGAAAGATTGCAGGCGGAACAGATGGAAAAGGTGGTTGTGGTGGAGTGAAGTTGAGAAAAGGATTATTAATGGGTGGAATTTTCGTTATTCCACTTATAATTGTCATATATGTTCATATTACACTTAAATCGCTGATATACAACTCAAGCATAATATTGGAACTATATAGGTTAGATGAACTTACACTCTATTCTTGTCTTGCCTATATATCGTATGGACTACTGTTTATAGCACTCCTCCTCTCTCTGCAACTAACGATATCGTCTGTTAGAGGGTTAAGAGGTTTTTCACTTCTTAGCTACAGAAGTACGGTTGTATTTATGTTAGTGGTGTCTCTATATACACTTATTACCGTTTCTGTTTGCGGTTTGAATAAAGAGAGGGAGAGGAGCAGAATGTGGGCAGGCAAACTGTCTGTTGAAAGAGATGTAGGACTCGAACTGCAACTGCGTTCAGTTGAGAGCAAAATCCAGTCTGACCCTGTAATAGCTTCAATCCTTGTCTCACCGGAGAGCAGTCTTAATATTCTAAAGAACAGATTAGACGAACTATACCTTAAAGGTATGACTCAACGCTATGAGATAAAACTTAATATATGCAAGCCTAATGATGTGCTGCTTTATAATCAAGGGCAGCGCATAGTAGACTGTAACAAATATTTTAATGAGATAAGGCAATATGGGACTTCAATTACCGACAACTCTAATTTTTATTTCCTTAATAATTATAACGGAAAGATAAGCTATTTGGGGGTGTTTTACTATTTAACGCCAATTGGTGTTGTAAATCTCTATTTGGAATTTAACTCCCGATATGCCAAGAGTATGCAGGGTTATCCTGCTCAATTGCTTAATTACAAGCAGGTAGATAATATTAATCTGCCATTTTCATATTCTTACGGAAAATACATAGATGGCCGGCTTATATCATATAGTGGAGACTATAATTTCCCTACCTCTGTAGATGAGACGGAATATGATGTGGGATTTTCATCTTTCAAAAAGGGAAAGAACCTGTTTTTTGTAGATAAAAGCATAACAGGCAAGATTATAGTAATTACAAGGCCTGTAAGGTGGGCGCTCTCATATTTTATCTCGTTTTCATACCTTATGCTGTTCTACGGAGGGCTTATCTTTATATTCTTGAGAATAAGGAGAATGAACAAAAATGTCCTTAGGATAAGGATGCCAAAGAAGTCGTTCAAACGCAAGATTACCTATCTTGTTACCGCATCGCTTGTTTTTGCACTTATCTGTATGGGGGCAGGAAGTATATGGTTTAGTGTTATATTCTATAATGAGAACAACAGGCTGCAGATGGAGGAGAAGCTGCAGACAGTGCAATCTACTTTAGAGGAGTATTGTAAATATGTTGAGGAGTATACGCAACTTAATACACAGGATCTTATATCTACCATAGACAGGCTTTCATCGAGCATACAGGTGGATATAAATCTGTATGACCCTCATGGCAGACTTATTAGATCCACACAGCCTGAACTGTTTGACAAGTCTTTAATCTCATCAAGGATAAATTCCGAGGCTTATGACAAATTGGTGCATGAGAGAAAGCGCCAGGTGCAGAATGTAGAGAGATTGGGCGATTTAGACTATTACTCGCTTTATTCACCTATACTTAATAATCAGGGCAGGCTTATATCAATTGTGAATATTCCATATTTTGTAAAGCCTTCGGATTTTAGGGGCGACCTTTCTGCTGTCATTGCTACTATAATAAATATCTATCTGTTGCTTCTTATTGCAGCAATCGTAGGTGGAGGAATGTTGTCAAAACAGTTGTCGAAACCGTTGGCGGCAATAAGCAGCAAGATGAAACGTATGGATGTGTCCAAAAAGGCGGAGCATATAGATTATAAGAACAGAGATGAGCTTGGGCTGCTTGTTGGTGCATACAATAAAATGGTAGATGATTTGGAGGAGAGTACACAACAGCTTGCCAAAAATGAGCGTGAACATGCCTGGAGTGAGATGGCAAGGCAGATAGCACATGAGATAAAAAATCCTCTTACCCCAATGAGGCTTAGTATACAACATCTTATAAGCATGAAACAGAGAAATATAGCCGGGTGGGAGAATAAGTTTGAAGATGTTGCAAATTCTATCTTGGAGCAGATAGAGATATTGTCAAATACTGCGTCTGAGTTCTCGAGTTTTGCCAAATTCTATTTTGAGGAATCCATTGAGATTAATCTTTATACGCTGCTTGAGGAGCAGAAGATACTCTTTGATACACATGATAATATTAGAATCTCATTTGTGCATGATACAGATGAGGCAATGGTCTTTGCCAGAAAGGGTCAGATAATAAGAGTTATAGTAAATCTGCTTTCAAATGCGGTACAGGCTGTTGAGGCAAATGGAGGTGGCTATGTAAAGATATCTCTTAAACAGGAGCGTGGAGGCTACAGGGTCTCTTTTGAGGATAACGGGCCTGGTGTAAAGCCGGATGATATTGGCAAGCTGTTCAAGCCTAATTTTACAACAAAGAGTAGTGGAACAGGTTTGGGACTTGCAATAAGCCAGAATATAATAGACCAAAGTGGCGGTGAGATCTCATATTGTCGTAGTGAGTTTGGCGGTGCAAACTTCAACTTCCTCTTGCCTATGGCTGCTTTGAGAATACGCGACGAGGTGGAGAAATAAAAAAATTGCCCATTCGGCAACTTTTTTATTTCTGTCTCAGGTATATCTGAATAGGACATCCCTCAAAATTGAAATGCTCTCTTAACCTGTTCTCCAAGAATCTTTTGTAAGGATCCTTAACATATTGAGGCAGGTTGCAGAAGAATGCAAATGACGGGCTTGCCGTGGGCAATTGGGTAATGTATTTAATCTTTATGTATTTGCCCTTTGTTGCGGGTGGCGGATAGTTCTCTATCTCCTGGAGCATAACCTCATTAAGTTGAGATGTAGGAATTTTTTTTGAATAATTCTCATATACATGTGCTGCTGATTTCAGGACATCGAGAATACGCAGCTTTTCTATGACTGAGGTAAAGATAATAGGAACATCTGTGAATGGCGCTATTCGCTTTAGGATAGCCTCTTTAAACTCTTTCATGGTGTTGGAGCTTTTTGTAATGGTATCCCATTTGTTTACAACTATAACGCATCCTTTTTTGTTGCGTTGGATAAGGTTATAAATAGCCATATCCTGTGCTTCAATGCCATTTTGTGCATCTATCATAAGTATGCAGATATCGGAGTTCTCAATGCTCTTTACGGCTCTCATTACCGAGTAGAATTCGAGATCCTCTGTAACTTTTGTCTTTTTTCTTAGCCCTGCTGTATCTACTAGCATAAACTCATAGCCAAACTTGTTGTAAAGTGTTGCAATGGAGTCTCTTGTAGTTCCGGCAATGTTTGTTACAATATTGCGTTCCTCTCCCAAAAGTGCATTGGTGAGCGACGATTTGCCAACATTAGGACGTCCCACAATGGTAATGTGTGGTATATGCTTCTCCTCCTCTTCCTGTTTTGGATTGTCGGGAAGCAGAGAGCATACTTTATCTAAAAGGTCTCCTGTGCCGCTTCCGTTGGCTGCCGCAATTGAGTACGGCTCGCCTAATCCCAAAGAATTGAATTCATATACTCCAAATATCTTGTCTCCGGTATCTACCTTGTTGACTACAGGAATAACCGGCTTTTTGCATCTTCTTAGTATACTGGCAATCTCCATGTCGTAGTCTGTGATACCGGTCCCAACTTCACATAAGAATAGGATCACATCTGCCTCGTCTATGGCAAGCTGTACCTGTTTCCTTATCTCTCCCTCAAAAATGTCATCTGAATTTGAGGTATATCCGCCTGTGTCTATAACAGAAAACTCTTTTCCGCACCATTCGCCAAGGCCATAGTGTCTGTCTCGGGTAACGCCGGCTGTCTCGTCTACAATGGCCTTTCGTTGCCCCACAAGTCTGTTGAAAAGTGTTGATTTACCAACGTTGGGTCTTCCTACAATTGCAATTATTCCCATATATCTATTCTCCTGTTTTTTGTTATTCTACAGCTTAGTAATCTTAAAAGAATAACTTGGTAATCTTTAATTGTCTTTTCGGTCTATATTTCTTTTCTCAAAAATACTGCTAAATCTTTACCAACTTATTTTTTAACGCTTACTTAACTGCTTTAGCTTTAGCTGATATTTTGGTTGTAAATCAGTTGATTGGCTTCTTTACTATCTCTCCCCTCTTTACTTTCTTTACTCATAATCAAAACAGCTTCTCTCTCCGTGTCAATTCAACTGCTACTGCCTTTAATCAGCTTGAAACGGCTAAGTTGTCCTTTTTAGTCTGCTTCGCATCCTAACAGTCCTTCAACAGACACCGTTTCTTATAAGCTGCTTTTTGTCAGCTGCTCTTCCGTTGATTGACAGGTCGTTCGTAACTGTTTTGATAAAGTTAAAGCCAACGCCAAAGCTAACGCCCTTTTCTATAAACTAACATTGCAGTCGCTCGTACAGTTGCGGCATGGATCATCCGTGCCTGCCGCTGTGCTACATGAGGATCTATCTCTTTTAGTTTTATTATTCTTCTTAGACCATAATATTTTTTCCTCGGCAGAAGCGCACATAATACCCCTCTTTTTAAGCTCCTTGTTGTGGGCTATCTCCCCATCGGGGAATTTGCCGTCCTTTTTGAAGATTATGTTAAAGCATAACCCGAACACGCAAAGTCCTACTAATATTATGGTAATAAGAAAAACCTTCATCTTTTACTGTTTTAACGCCCATTTCTCTTTATACCCGAGCGGATGTTTGGATACATTGAACATAGGGGGAAGCTGGCACATCTTGAACGAAGATGCTTTCATAAGTCTTAACACCTTGTCTAAGACTGCTTTATCTATTCCTTTGTCTAAAAGTTGCTCGTAGCTCATCTGCTCCTCGTTGATGCTGTACAGTATGCTGTCTAAAAGAGGGTAGTCCGGCAACGAATCGCTGTCTTTCTGCCCCTCTCTTAATTCGGCGGATGGAGCTTTGGTAAGTGTGGAATCCGGAATGACACGTTTTAGGGAGTTTATGTAATGTGCCATCTCATAAACCTCAACTTTGTACAGGTCTGCAATAATCATCGCAGCACCGGCAAGGTCTCCGTAAAGTGTTCCGTATCCGCAACAGATCTCGCTTTTATTGGATGTGTTAAGCGCCAATGCTCCAAATTTATTTGCGTAGGCCATAAGCAAAGTGCCTCTTATTCTGGCTTGAAGGTTCTCCTCCGCAACATTCCATTCGTTGTCGGGACCAAAAACAGGTGCCAACTCCTTCATGAATCTGTTATAGATAGATGCTATTGGTATAATATGGTATTTTATGCCAAGATTCTCTGCCAAATCAACAGCATCCTGCACGGAATGTACCGTTGAAAATTCACTTGGCATTATAAATCCCATAACATTGTCGCTGCCAAGGGCTTCGGTTGCCAATGATGCCACAAGTGCAGAATCTATACCTCCGGAGAGCCCGAGTACAACAGACTTGGCTCCTGCTGCGAGGACAAACTCTTTTATACCGTTCACAATCTTGTTGTGTACATCTTCTATGTTTTGCTTAGGGTCTAACATGGTTCAATAAAATTAGAAAACAAACGAAGTGCTTATAGACTGGTAGTTATATACCTTGTTAATGACATCTCCAAACAGTTCGGCAATGGAGATAACTCTAATCTTTGAGGTATCTGCACCCTCCGGTACTCTTAATGGAATTGTGTCTGTAACAATGAGTTCTTTAAGTTTTGAATTGGCGATATTCTCGTATGCAGCACCGCTCAGCACAGCGTGTGTTGCAAGTGCTCTAACACTCAGTGCTCCTTTTTCCATAAGCATGTTGGATGCTTTGCAAAGTGTTCCTGCAGTGTCTACCATATCGTCTATGATTACAATGTTCCTTCCCTCAACCTCTCCAATGGCTGTCATTGAGCCAACTACGTTTGCTCTCTCTCTTGATTTATGGCAAACGATAAGCGGACAGCTCAATATGCGGGAATAGGCGTTTGCTCTTTTGGCTCCACCCATATCTGGTGCTGCAATAGATAGATTCTCTATGTTAAGGCTTCTTAAATAGTTAAGGAACAGTGAGCTTGCGTAGATGTGGTCTACCGGGAAATCGAAGAATCCCTGTATCTGGTCTGCATGAAGGTCTGCTGTCATTACTCTGTCGCATCCTGAAGCTGCCAAAAGGTTTGCAACCAATTTTGCACCAATGGATACTCTTGGCCTGTCCTTCCTGTCTTGGCGTGCCCAACCAAAGTATGGCATTACTGCAATGACTTTATATGCAGAGGCTCTTTTTGCTGCATCTATCATGAGAAGAAGCTCAAAAAGGTTTTCAACAGGTGGGTAGGTAGACTGCACAATGAATACAGTTGCACCTCTCACGCTCTCGTTAAAGGCAGGTTGAAATTCGCCGTCTGAGAAGACGGTGACAATAGATTCTCCCAAATTCAAATTCATTGATTTGGCGATTCTTTCTGCCATGTCTCTTGAGCCGCGGCAGGCAAAAATTTTTATTGTATGAGTGTGTTCCATTTATTTTAATGTGTTTTAAGTGTGTGTTTTTCGTTTTATTCAGTCTTTATGTTCCGCTGCAATTTTAAGGGATTCATCTATGTGCTCCAATATCTCCTCTTTACCCATTTTTGTCTCGGATGAACTTACGAATACGGGTGGCAGCTCCTCCCAGTACTCCAAAAGTTCCTGCTTATTGTTCTCTATCTGTTTTGCCGCAGCTGTTTTACTTAACTTATCTGCTTTTGTAAAGATTATAGAGAACGGTATTCCGGCCTCACCAAGACTTATAAGAAACTCAAGATCTATTTTTTGGATTTTATGTCTTGAATCTAAAAGTACAAACAGTTCAACAAGTTCAGACGAGCCGTTAATATAATCATTGTTCATTTGAGCCAACGACAGCCTTGCTTTTTGAGAAATTTTGGCATACCCGTATCCGGGGAGATCTACTAAATACCATCTGTCATTTATCTTAAAATGGTTAACCAAAAGGGTCTTTCCCGGGGTAGATGATGTTCTTGCCAGCTCCTTAATATTGCAAAGCATATTTATCAGCGAGGACTTGCCAACGTTCGATCTGCCTATAAAGGCAAATTCGGGCAACCTCTCTTTAGGCCTATCGTCTAATTTGCGGCTGCTGCCGGCAAAAACTGCACTCCTTATCTCCATAACAGTAGTAATGCTTCTTGATTATAAATACGCAAAATTACTTAACAGAGTCCAATTCCGCAAAAATATATTGTGGAACCCTCAAAAACTTGAACAAATAGGTAGCGAAATGAGTTCCACGCTTCGCTCTAACTATTTGAACAGGTTTATAAAGGCCTCTCCATAATAGTAATAAAGCAGAGACCATGCGGCAAACCTTACGGCTTTGCCAAAAAGCATCCAAAAAGCGCACTTCCAAAAGGAGATTCTGTAAAAACCCAACCCTACAGAGAGTACATCACCCACAACGGGGGCCCAACTGAAGAAAGCAATAAAGGATTTGTATCTGTCTATATATTTTTTCTGCTTTTCTAGAGTTTCCTGTTTTATTTTAAACCATTTTTCCAGCCAGTCCCATTTGCCAAGCCATCCAAGCCAATATGAGGATAGGCTTCCGAGCCAGTTGCCCGCAGTTGCAACAACTGCAGACATTACAGGATCGTAACCGGCTGCCAAAATTGCTATTATGAGAATTTCGGAGCTGAAAGGTAGAATTGTAGCTGCTAAGAATGTTCCCAAAAAGAGACCAAGGTATCCGTAATTGCCCAAAAGTTCCATCATAGTCTGCCGCTACCTTTTGTCTCTAAAGAAATTTGAGATAATATCTGCACATTCAGTTTCCAAGACGCTACTCCTGACAACGGTTTTAGGGTGAAGTAATGATGGTGAAAAAAGCGAATAACCACGTTTTTTGTCGGGAGTACCATAAATGACCTCTCCAACTTGTGCCCATGCAAGAGCAGCTGCGCACATAGGGCATGGCTCCACTGTTACGTAGATTGAGCACTTGTCCAAATATTTTCCTCCAAGATAGTTGGTTGCCATTGTAATGGCCTGCATCTCTGCATGAGCGGTAACATCGTTGAGTGTTTCTGTAAGATTATGCGCCCTTGCTATAACCCTGCCGTTGCAGACAATGACAGCTCCTACCGGAACCTCATCCCTCTCTGCTGCCGCTTCTGCCTCCTGCAAAGCCATCTTCATATATTTTTCATCATCCCTTTCCATTCTGCAAAGATGATAAAACTACTTTGAAATAAAAAAATAATTGATTATACAAAAAACTTCAAAAAAGCGGTAGGTAATTTATCTTCCATCACCTTTGTGTCGTCACAAATTTATTATAATTTTGTGACAGAATTCAAGTCTGATAAAATGCAAAGTATTTATACTGAAATAAAGAGGATGGTAGAAAATTCCGAGTACGGAACACTCTTTTTTCCCGATGATTTTGCTGCGTTAGGTTCTTCTGATGCGATTAGGGCGGCTTTAGTACGATTATGCCGTTCCGGTGTTCTCATGCGGGCTGCGCAGGGTATCTACTATTACCCGAAAGTTGATACAAAATGGGGCAGCGGCATTATACCGCCCACCATAGAAGAAATTGCCGAAGGTATAGCCAAACGGGATAAGGTAAGGATTGTACCCACTGGAGCGTACATACTAAACCTGTTGGGGTTGTCCACTCAAATACCTGCCAATGTCGTATTCGTAACGGACGGATCCGGACGTAGGGTCAATCTTGGAAAAGGAAAGGGTATTTTGTTCAAGCACACCTCAGAGATGCGGATATTCGCTTTCCGTTCAAGGATGATGTTGCTGATTGTAATGGCACTGCGTGAGATAGGCGAACACAATGTTACGGAGGAACATTTGTCCGTCATCAAACAGCATTTATCCACGGTTTCGCAGGAAGATTTTCAAACGGATATTCAATTAGCCCCGATATGGGTGCGCAAAACTTTATCGAAATTATGAACTATACGGATTTATCCCTTCAAGACCGACAGGAAATCATACAACGAGTACAGGCTGAGAACAATCTGAACCGTCAAGTCATAGAAAAGGACTGGTGGGTAACGGCTGTGTTGAGAGCTTTGTTTTCCCTGCCATACGCCGGACACATTTCGTTCAAAGGCGGTACTAATTTGAGCAAGTGCTGGAACTTGATTAACCGAATGTCCGAAGATGCAGACATAGCCATAGACCGGGAATTTTTGGGTTTTGGCGGTAGCTTGTCAAAAACACAAATCAGTGACAAACTGCGCCGTGCCTCGTGTTCTTTTGTCAGGGAAAAGTTGCAATACGATTTGAAGGAGCAACTTATGGTAAACGGTATCAAAGAAGACAAGTTTACCGTTACAGTGAACATCACCCCGATAACGACCACAGACCCTGAAATCATCGAAATCTCCTATCACTCGGCTTTTCAAGACAATGCCTATATCCGTCCGAAAGTCATCATAGAAGTAAGCGGACGATCCATGAACGAGCCGGTTACGCCTGTGTCGCTTCGTTCATTCATAGACGAAGTATTTACAGATGCTCCATTTACGGAAAAACCGTTTGAAGTAAGAGCCGTAGTACCTGAACGCACATTTCTTGAAAAGATATTCCTGTTACACGAGGAGTTTGCAAAACCGAAAGAACTGGTGCGGACGGAACGAATGTCGCGCCATATCTACGATATATCCCAAATAATGGACACACCGATAGCGGAACGGGCATTGAAAAACAAACCGCTGTATGACTCTGTTGTTGAACACCGTAGAATCTTCATTGGTTTGAAAGGTTTTGACTACTCCATGCTCCAACCGAAAACGCTTAGCATTGTGCCTCCGGCTGATGTCATTGAATTATGGCGGAAGGATTACGAAGTAATGCAGGAGACCATGATTTACGGTGACTCATTGCCTTTCGATAAACTGATAGAGAAAATCCAAATGCTAAATGATAGTATCAACTCTATGGAGCATTAAAGAATATGTCGAAAAAGAAGAAAAAACAGAGGGGAACAAGTAATGATTTGCCGATGATCATGGATTACGATATCGGCAGTATTTCCATTTACAACCCGATAGACATGTTGCCGTACAATGAACCACCCATCACAGAACATACCCGTTTCAAGAAACTTGGCAAGGAGTTGAAAGCGGAGTTCAAATGGATGGCAGCTTCTTTGATAATGGAATATTGGAAAGAAAAGCGACAGATTCCTTTTGGAGAAGAATTGTCGAAATTTAGAAACCGCCTATTGAGAATGTTTGAAGAAGAGTACGAAATCTTACTGAAAGAAGATACCGAATTGAAAAATTGCCTGCTGACATTTGTAATCACGGCAATCAACAAACAGCTTAAATCGGAAAAAGAGGAATAGAATTTATGAAAATCGAGTAGGAGAAAAACTACTTCGTTTTCCTCCTACTCGATTTTTGCCATCTTTTGGTAATTGGCAAATAAAGTGTAACTTTGTTTTCTGAAAAGAGTTGTTTGAAAGAGTGAGCAAAGTACAGCGAATCAATGCAGTCTGAATGTCGCTAAATCATTACCCTTTTTCTACCACTTGTTTGCTACTCTTTGCTTTTCAATCAGATACAGTATTTTTTATTATCCATGACAAGGATATCAATATTTCTTACTCATGGAATCACCTTTGTTATGGAAAGCTACTCATAAGCCGGGAGCATCAATAAAGGACTTGGGTAAGAAATGGTTCGGCTTCTCTAAAATTGATATATTAACGCCTAAAGAGTTGGTGGAAAGAATTAATAGGGGATAACTGTAAATCTCTATAAATTCATTCTATTCTTTGCTAACCACCAGAAAGACTGACACAAATTCTCGTTATATACCAAACGATATTTCCATCGGTTGTGCCACCAACGCATGGTTTTGGCTATTCCATATCTTAGCCTTTTGCCAAAAGTGTCTATTCCTACTATGGACATTGGCAATATCTCCTTCTTTTCAAAAATATCATAGAGGATACGGTTGGCAAGATTGGTGTCTGTTTTATAGGAATAAAGTTTGTCATTTGATGCAAAACAGGCAGCATCCATTCCAATATATTCTACACAAATTGTGGCTATAGCGTTAAAGAACTGCATCATGCGCTCTTGCTCATAAACATTGAACACAAAAGCCCAATCTATGTCTGTGTGATAACGACAAAAGAAGGTGCCAACATCAAGCAGATGGCGCAACGTTATCTCATTGGAAGCGAAGTGTTCTCCGGTATGGCGCAGTAAGAAAAGGGCGTTAAACGTTGGCGGAGGCAGTAACACATTATTTATGGGACTTTCCAAGCATTCCTCCTTTTTAAGAATTGACATTAAAATGTTCTCAAATCTGATATTACTTTTGTGCGACACATCATCAATAAATTTGGCGTGATTCTCCACCTCCACTCCGTTATAGTCGAAGGTTGAATGTTTGTGATATTCCTTGCGGACATTGATCCCAAGTTCTTTCTCCACCAAATCATCTGCCTCATCTTTTTTGCCAAACAGAAAGATGTCTATGTCGCCTGTAGGCCTGTGCTCCGGGCATGGATAACAA
>UQWT01000002.1 GCA_900544815.1 uncultured Bacteroidales bacterium
GTAGCCAATTTGGACAAACAACTTTCCCGTGAAGGTTTTTATGAGGAATAACTACTAAAATGTTCATATTGTAAAGGCGAGGGTGATTAAAAAATATTAGTCACCCTCACTTGTTTTATTATAACTTAATGCCATACTTTACAATTCCATCGTTGAGCATCCCTTTTGGCATAAATTTCTTTAAAGTATCTGTTATGGTATTCAGCATGCGCTGACGTATATAATCTTCTTTTATATAAAGTGATATACGCCTTTGCGAAAGATAGTTACCTTCAATTGGACGTACATTCTCGCGTTGCTGATTAGAGAGGAAAGGAAGATGCATTTCAGGTATGATGGTAAAGCCGCCATTTTCATCCACTATGTGTACAAGGGTAGTGATACTGCCTGCTTCATAAATATGATTTCCTAAGCTGCGCTTCTTGCAGAAAGAGAAAGCACTGTCGCGCAGACATTGTGCATCTTTCATAATCCACATATTCTCATGTTCCAACTTTTCTGGTTTGAATACAGGCAATTTGCGCCAACAATTTTCAGATAGATAAACCATAAATTTCTCTGTGTATAACGGAATTTCAAGTACACCTTCGCATACATTTTCCGAGATAGCAATACCTGCATCTATCTCGCCTTTTATAAGCGCATCAAGCATAAAATTAACTTTCAGTTCCTGAATGGACAGCTCAACAGAGGGAAATGACTCGCGATAATTCTTAATAAATCTTGGTAGAATATATTGGGCAATGGTAGGACCAACTGATAATGCAAATTTACCACCAATCTGCCCTTTCTCTTCTGATATAATCTCTCCAATACGGGTTACCTCTATCAAAACGCTTTCTGCCTGACGAATAATCTTTTCACCAGCTGTTGTTGGTATCACAGATCGGTTAGAACGCTCAAAAATTCGTACATCCAGTTCCTCTTCCAATTTTTGAAGCATAGCACTAAGCGTTGGTTGTGAGATATTACATGATTCAGCAGCTTTCGCAAAATTGCGAAAGCGGTTGACTGCTATTACGTATCTAAGCTGCTGTAGATTCATAACTGAAATTTCCTTATTATTCAAACATTAAATAAATAGATTAACATTAGCTTGATCTGCACGCTCCATATAACTGGCTACACCTCCAATGGTGACATTGTTTAGAAGTTCCTCACGTTTAACGCCCATAACATCCATAGACATCTGGCAAGCTATGAACTCTACACCATTGTCAATAGCCTGTTGACGAAGAGATTCCAATGAATCAACCCCTTTCTTATTCATTAAATAGCGCATCATTTTTGCTCCTATACCCATCATATTCATCTTAGAGAGGGAAAGTTTTAAAGAATTGGACGGAAGCATATATGAAAACATTTGTCCAAAGATATCCTTTTTTACTTTAGGTTTGTGTATCTTCTTAATAGCATTCAACCCCCAGAAAGTAAAAAAGATGCTTACTTTTTTACCAGTAGCAGCTGCTCCATTGGCAAGTACAAAGGTAGCCAAGGTTTTGTCGAGATCATCGCTAAAAAGAATAAGCGTTTTACCAAGATCATTTGACATTGGCTTTACTGTGTTGGCAGCGGAAAGGGCTACTTTCTCTATAGTTGCAATATGTACACCAGACTCTGAGCGCTTACCAAGGAACTTATTGCCGGTGGTGCGACACCAAGCTTCAGCATCACGAGGAAATGCTGCATCAGTAGCACTAACTTCCAATTGCTGACCATAATTGAGGCCATCTAAAGCCTGCTTCATCTTTAGGATAGGGCCAGGACACTGTATGCCACAAGCATCAACCTTAATAACTCTATTATTCAAAGTATATGATGAAGAATTACACGAAGAAATACCATCTGTTTCATTAAAGCCTGACGGTGTCTCAATCTTGGCTGTTGCAGCCATATATGTCTTCATACCTCCTATAAGATTATGGACATCCCTATAGCCATTTGCTTTGAGGATGTTGGAGGCTAAATAGCCACGTAATCCTACTCCACAGAAGAGCCATACGGGACGGTCTGCAGGTATCTCAGACAGACGGTCTCTAAGATCATCTAAAGGGATATTCATTGCATTAGGGATTGTGCCAAGTGCATATTCATCAACTGTACGAACATCAACAAGCGTTACTTTAGTGGTGTCTGTTTGCTGAATATCGCGCCAATAAATTGGATTCATCTTCCCATTGAGAATATTGCTTGCTACATAACCAGAGATAGCAACAGGGTCTTTTGCCGATGAGAATGGAGGTGCATAGGCATGTTCCAAACTAATAAGATTCTCTACAGTAGCTCCATTTTTGATAGCTAATGCATATTGATTTATGCGTGTATCTACACCGTCATAACCTACAATCTGTGCACCATAAAGTTTGCCGTTGGTTGGTGAGAAGGTTATTTTTATGTCCATTTGCAGACTGCCGGGGTAGTAACCTGCATGAGCTCCACTGTGGATGGTAGCAGAGAGATAAGGAATATCCATCTGTTTCAATCTCTTAGCTGGTAGACCTGTAGATGCTACAGTTATATCAAATATTTTGGCGATAGCCGTACCTATTGAACCTTCATATTTCACTTTATTACCCAATACCATATTATCAGCAACAATACGAGCCTGACGATTAGCAGGTCCGGCCAGAAAATTGAGCCATGGTTTACCGGTGATAGGATGTGGATACTCTATGGCATCACCTACTGCATAGATGTTCTCATCTGATGTTTGCAAGTACTCATCTACCCAGATGCCACGCATCTCGCCTATTTTTAATCCGGCAGCTTGTGCAAGACCTGTCTCTGCGCGTACTCCAATACTCAGCAGTACCATATCAGCCTTAAGGTCTATGCCAGATTTAAAATGAACTGTCAGCTCATTATCATTACGTGAAAATCCCTCTACAGCCTGTTCTAAATAGAGTTTTACATCCTGCTGCTGCAGATATTCATGTACCAGTGCTGCCATTGAATAGTCAATAGGAGCCATTACCTGATTAGCCATCTCTACAACAGCTACCTGTGCACCTGCATATTTTAGGTTTTCAGCCATTTCAAGACCTATAAATCCCCCGCCTACAATAACAGCACGTTTTACATTATGATCTGTCATATAAGCCTTTATACGATCTGTGTCACTTACGTTTCTTAAAGTGAAAATACCCTCGCTGTCTATACCATCAAGAGGAGGAACAACCGGCAAAGCTCCTGGAGAGAGCAATAACTTATCATAGCTTTCGGTATATTCCTCACCATTAGCGGTACGGACTGTCACATTTTTGTCTGCTGTATTGATAGCAGTCACTTTGCTCAATGTGCGTACATCTACATTAAAGCGTTTGCCAAATGCTTCCGGAGTCTGTACAAACAGACGATCACGCTCTTCAATCACGCCACCAATGTAATAAGGTAGGCCGCAGTTGGCATACGATATGTATTCCCCCTTTTCAAAAAGAATAATCTCAATATCCTCTGTTATTCGTCTGATACGTGCTGCAGCAGTAGCTCCACCTGCAACTCCTCCAACTATTAAATATTTTTTTTTGTTTGCTGTCATAATTGTAATTTAGTCTACCGATCATTGAAATTTGGCAATTACATTTTTTAAATCATTTGCCATGTTGCAAAAAAATCAATCAGCGTTAACTGATCACTTTTTAAAATTTCTGAAAAATTCTCCATATCTTTTTCCTTTTAATTTTCTAATTGATGGTGCAAAAATGTGAATTATTTAATAGATGAACGAATTATTTCATCTATTAAATAATAGATGTTATCTATTATTGATGCCGTTTTAAAAGTGAATAGGCTAATCTTAATGGAGAAAACATTATTTGGAAACGAAAGATCTCTATAGATTGCAGTGATCTTTTAAAAAGAAAAAAGGACTGCAAAGTTAACACTGCAGACCTCCAAAAACACTTAAAACACATTAGAAAAACTTGGTGGGAGCAACAGGAGTCGAACCTGTGACCCTCTGCTTGTAAGGCAGATGCTCTAAACCAACTGAGCTATGCTCCCGAATCGTGGCCACACGGCCAAAATTTATTTAAATGAACTTCTGAGTAGTGGGAGCAACAGGAGTCGAACCTGTGACCCTCTGCTTGTAAGGCAGATGCTCTAAACCAACTGAGCTATGCTCCCGAATCGTGGCCCACTGGCCAAAATTTTTCACTGAACTTTCCCGTTTGGGATTGCAAAGGTAATTCTTTTTTTTATTCTTCCAAATAATTTTGTCTACTTTTTTATCAAAAAATTGCTTGCTACGGCCTCTGCAACCACAAATGTGCTCCCTCCAATGTATATAAAGTCTTTATTATCTGAAATTTCAAGGGCGTATGACAGGCCATCTTCAACAGAAGAAAAATTTTGTGTACACTCTAATCCAAATGAGACAAGTTTTTCGCGCAGTGCCGCAGATGGCAATGCCCGTTCCCCTTTTGCCTGTACCGGAATATAGAGAGCTTTATCGGGAAGCAGATGAGAAATAGCTTCAAGGTCTTTATCTGCAACAACTCCAAACAGCATTATAAGTTTTCCTCCACGTAAAGTGTGAGTTCTCTCTATCTGCTCTTTGAGCGTGGCAAATCCATGAGCATTATGTCCTGTGTCGCAGATTACCAATATATCTTTTGATGTTTTGGGGACAAGTTTTTCCCAGCGTCCTCTAAGGTCTGTCCGTTGTGCCGTTTGTTCAATTGTGTGTGCCAATTCAGATAACTGTTGGGCTTTACTTTTTTGAGATTGTAGCGCGGCAGAGTCTTGCATCATATTAAGCAAAGAGTTGTTTATGAGAACTGACAGGGCTGTAGCTACTGTTTTAACATTCTTTTTCTGGTAGGATCCGGGCAGATCCATCTTATTAAAATCTACTGCGGAATATATTTCCCGGCTCAACTCATAAATCTTAGTACAATCTGTCTGCATACTATCCTTATTGGAGAGCCCTCCAAAGATTCTGTCTGCAACATAATATGCTGACTCTGTTTCTGCGGCTTTTGCCGTAATAATATCGTACACATCCTTCTCTGTGCTCTCGCCAAGTACAACGGGAACTCCCGGTTTTATTATTCCCCCCTTTTCAGAGGCAATCTCTGCCAATGTGTGCCCAAGGAACTGGCAGTGATCCAAACCTATGTTGGTTATGATGCTCAGTTGCGGGGTAATGATATTTGTAGAGTCAAGTCTGCCTCCGAGACCGCACTCGATAACGGCACAGTCAACACCTTCATCAGCAAAATATTTGAATGCCAATGCGGTGGTAATCTCAAAAAAAGATGAATCTTCTTTAAGAAACAACTCTTTATGGCCGACAAGAAAACTATAGACATATTCCTGTGGAATCATCTTGCCGTTTATCTTAATCCGCTCCCTGAAATCAATCAGATGTGGTGAGGTGTAGAGTCCCACCTTTCTGTTTCTGCACATAAGTGCAGACGCTATCATAGATGATGTGGAGCCTTTGCCGTTGGTCCCTGCAATATGTATGGTTTTATATTTATTCTGAGGATTTCCAAAATATGATGCAATCCTGCGCATACTGTCCAATCCGGGTTTAAATGCCCTTGAACCCGCCATCTGGAATGACGGAAATCTGCTGTATATAGCCTCTATCTCCTTGTTGTATTCCTGTTGTGTCATAGTTTCATTATTTATCGGGAAGCAAAAGTATAAAAAACTGATAACATAAATGAGGATGACGTTGCAATTTGCTCTTTACTTTTCTAAAGGTCCCGACAGTTAATGTCGATAATTGAATTATGCCAAGTGAGCAGAATCAAGCTTGCTTGAATTAGCGAGCTTTTCTTGCAAAAGCCACAAATTTATAGCATTATATTTTAGAGATGAGATATTTTCTATTACTTGCATTGGTGTCAATTATGTCGGTGGCTAATGCTCAAACAGACAATCAAGTGAAAGAAAATCTATTATCAAGACGTCAGTTAGGATTGGCGGAGTGTGCCTGTCTGGAGGCGCAAGGAGACATGCAGAGATTGGACGGGGCAATACGTAAGGCATTGGATGAAGGGGTAACAGTAAATGAACTGAAAGAGGCCTTTTCACAGCTATATGCCTATACAGGTTTCCCGCGTTCACTTAATGCTCTCAACAAACTTAAAAGTGTGCTCGAAGATAGAAAGTCACAAGGAGTTGAAGATAACGAGGGCAAGCCGTGGCAACGTCCGGCACTGTGGAACGATGCCCAAATGGCTTTAAAACAGGGAACGGAGGTACAGACCCGTCTGTGCGGTGGTACACCATTTACTTTTGATTTCTGTCCGCAAGATGATTATTATCTTAAAGCTCACCTTTTTGGGGATATTTTCGCAGGAGACATCTTGACTCCGGCAGACCGCGAGATAGTGACAGTTGCAGCCCTGATGGGTTTGAAAGGTGTAGACAGCCAGTTGGCATCGCATAAAAGAGGCGCGGTTGCCATGGGAAACACGGCAGAACAGGTTGATGCCCTCTGCAATTATTTGCAGGAGAACGGTATAGCGCAAAAGTGTAATGTCAGAGAGTTAAAAGGGAGCAGTTGGCCGCAGATATGTGTCACGCTGCTTCTTTTTATATTGCCATAACTTGCTTATGGGAGCAGGTTTTGTCGGGAAGAGAATACAGGCCAGAAAACAAGAGATACCAACATTAGAATTTAAATGTGTCCTAACGGTTAAAATATGGTTAAACTTATACCTCAAAGTGCCCAATATATGTGAAAATTGACAAATATCGTTAAATTTGCAGATGACGGTGTTGATGTTTTAAACAATAATTGTCCGTATAAAATGTAACGATAAAGGATGGATATTTTCATAATTCTGCTGCTTATTTTGCTCAACGGAGTACTCTCCATGTCTGAGATAGCTTTAGTATCTGCTCGCAAAACAAAATTTGAATCGGAAGCAAAGAAAGGTAATGGTTCTGCCAAAGCTGCCTTGAAGTTGATGGAGAAGCCTGATTGCTTTCTCTCTACAATACAGATAGGCATTACTTTAATAGGTATTTTGACAGGTCTGTATTCAGGTGATAAATTTGCCGGATATTTGGCGGAATATATTGTGTATCTGTCTGTGCCTGAGTCGTATGCCATGATGATTTCCAAGACGTTGATAGTTGTAGTTGTAACATATCTCACTTTAGTGTTGGGAGAATTGGTTCCAAAACGAATAGGAATGAGCTTTTCAGACAGGGTAACATTGCTTATAGCCCGCCCTATGACCCTTTTGTCTGCACTTGTGTCGCCCTTTGTCTGGCTGTTGTCCAAGAGTACATGGCTTACAGTAAAGGTTTTGGGATTAGATACAAACAAAGAATCAAAAGTAACGGAAGAGGAGATAAAAGCCATTGTAAAAGAGGGGTATAACGATGGCGAAGTGCAGGAGGTGGAGCAGGATATTGTAGACAGGGTCTTTACATTGGGAGACCGCAGGGTTGATTCGGTTATGACTCACAGAAGTGAGATGGTGTGGTTGGATGTGTCGGATACAGTTGAGAGCATTAAAGAGAAAATGGCTGCAGATCTGTTTGATGTCTACCCTGTTTCTCAGGGCAGGTTAGATGATGTGGTGGGGGTTGTGTACCTTAAAGATCTGTTCTTTAATATCAATTCGCAGGATTTTTCTTTAAGGAAATTGGTACGTACTCCGCAATATATACCTGAAAATCAAAGTGTATATACAACATTGGAGCAGTTTAAGATGGCAGGTGTCAAGTATGCAATGGTGACAGATGAGTTTGGCGGGATACAGGGAATTGTTACATTAAAGGATATTATGGAGGGGCTTGTGGGTCAGATGCCGGAACATGGGGAGGACCCCGATGTTGTAAAGAGGGATGACGGATCGTGGCTGATAGATGGCCAGTATCCTTTCTATGACTTTCTGGCTCTTTTTGATATGCAGGAACTGTATGCAGATTATGAATGTAATACCATAAGCGGTCTTATTTTGAACCTGTTGGAGAGGCTTCCTAAGGTTGGGGAGAAGATTAACTGGCTATGTTTTGATATTGAGGTAGTTGACATGGATGGGGCGCGAATAGACAAGGTCTTGGTGCATTGTAAGGATACAGGAGAGCACATTGGACAACAGCAATAAATTTACAGTTAGTTTTGTAGGTCTCTGCCAAAAACATTAATTTTACAGCCCAAAATCACCTTTAAAATTCTAAAAATAAGATATGATTCTCTTCTTTCGCACAAAACAGAACAGCGTGATAGCTGTAGATGCTTCTAAAGAATTGTCAAAAGAAAATATAAGTGCCCTTGAGTGGCTCTTTGGAGATGCCTCCATGATAGATGCACAGACTGTTGACAATGAGATATTTGTAGGCCCAAGGCGCGAGATGATAACCCCTTGGAGTACAACAGCTGTTGAGATAACACAGAATATGAACATTAAGGGGATTAGGCGAATAGAGGAGTTCATGCACTCAGATAGTGATGCCCCTGCTTATGACAAGATGCTCCAGCGTGTCTACAAAGGCTTGAACCAAGAGATATTTAAAGTGGATGCCAAACCTGCACCAGTAAGGTATATAACAGACTTTGAGGAGTATAATAAAGAGGAGGGGTTGGCTCTCAACAAAGAGGAGATAGAGTATCTTAAATCGCTGAGCGAGAAGATTGGAAGGCCGCTTACAGATTCCGAAGTTTTTGGATTCTCACAGGTAAACAGCGAGCACTGCCGCCACAAGATCTTCAACGGTGTCTTCATAATAGATGGCAAAGAGATGGAGAGCTCTCTTTTTAAGATGATTAAAAAGACCAGCCGGGAAAATCCAAACCTCATAGTAAGCGCATACAAAGATAATTGTGCGTTTATAGTAGGACCAAAGATTGGAATGTTCCACCCTGCAAGCGGCAGCAAGCCGGATTTCTTTGTGGTGAAGGAGGAGGAGACAGTGATAAGTCTAAAGGCGGAGACACATAACTTCCCAACAACGGTTGAGCCGTTCAACGGAGCGGCAACAGGTAGTGGCGGAGAGATAAGAGACCGTATAGCAGGTGGTAAGGGAAGTTTTCCAATTGCCGGAACAGCATGTTATATAACATCTTATCCAAGATTTGATGAAAAGATAGAGGAGACTCCGGGTATAAACAAAGCGGTAACAACAAAAGACTTGGCTGCAGATATGGCAGAGGCAAAAGAGGACAGCCGTGCCGAGGCGTTGCTCACACCAAGAAACTGGGAGCATAAAGAGCCAAGAAAATGGTTGTACCAAACACCTCAGGAGATACTTACAAAGGCATCAAACGGTGCGAGCGACTTTGGAAATAAATTTGGCCAGGCGGTAATCTGCGGAAGCCTGTTAACTGCCGAGGCAGATGAGATTAAGAAGTTTGGTTTTGATAAGGTTATAATGCTTGCCGGAGGAATCGGTTATGCAAAGAGAAAAGATGCGCTAAAGGAGACCCCAAAGGTGGGGGACAAGGTTGTGCTTTTAGGTGGTGACAACTATAGGATTGGAATGGGTGGCGGCGCCGTAAGTTCAGTTAATACAGGAGCTTTCTCAAATGCCATTGAGCTTAACGCCATTCAGCGTTCAAATCCGGAGATGCAGAAGAGGGTATACAATGCAATACGTGCAATCTCCGAGAACGATGTAAATACAATCGTCTCTGTTCATGACCACGGTGCCGGCGGACATCTTAACTGTCTCTCCGAACTTGTTGAGGAGACAGGTGGCACAATAGATATTAGCAAATTACCTGTTGGTGACCCAACTTTAAGCCTTAAGGAGATTATAGGCAACGAGAGTCAGGAACGTATGGGATTGGTGATGGATGAGAAGAATGTCGCTGAATTAAAGGCAATTGCAGACAGAGAACGTGCCCCTATGTATGTGATTGGCGAAACAACAGGAAAGCACAATTTCACCCTTAAAAACGAGAAGACCGGTGAGGCTGCAATAGACCTGCAGATGACAGATATGTTTGGTAGCGCCCCTAAAACCTATATGAAGGATGTTACCAAGGATTATAAATTTGAGCCTCTTTCTCCGCTTCCCGACAAATTCCTCTCATATCTTGAGCAGGTGCTCCAGCTTGAGAGCGTTGCCTGCAAGGATTGGCTTACCAATAAGGTAGACAGGTCTGTATCGGGGCTTATATCGCATCAGCAGACTTGCGGAGAGATACAGCTACCGCTTAATGACCTTGGAGTTATAGCTCTTGGATACAATACAAACAATGGTGTTGCAACATCTATGGGACATGCACCTATGGCAGCTCTTATAGACAGTGCTGCGGGCAGCAGACTTGCAATATCTGAGGCGCTTACCAACGTTGTTTGGGCGCCACTTAAAGATGGTCTTAAAGGTGTTTCATTAAGTGCTAACTGGATGTGGCCATGCCGCAACGAGGGCGAAGACAGCAGATTGTACAGAGCGGTTAAAGGTGCATCTGATTTTGCCTGTGAGTTGGGAATCAACATCCCAACAGGTAAAGACTCAATGAGTATGACACAAAAGTACCCTAACGGGGAAACAGTTCTGTCTCCAGGTACGTTAATAATTTCTACCGTTGCTCCTGTAACAGATGTGAGAAAGGTTGTTACGCCTCAAATAAAAGAGTCCCAAAATTCTGTTATATTGTATATGCCGTTTACAACACCTGTAAACGGACTTAGCAGGGTGGATAAGTTTGAACAGGCAACAGCCACAGCCCTTGGTGGTTCGGCTTTGGCTCAAGTAATGGGTAAGGTTGGCAATTCTGTGCCGGATGTTACCAACAGCACATACTTCGCCAAGTGCTTTAATGCTGTACAACAGTTGGTAGATAAGGGATTAGTTTTGGCAGGTCATGATATTTCTGCCGGAGGTCTTATCTCTACATTGTTGGAGATGACGTTCCCTAATGTAAAAGGTGGTCTGGCAATCAATGGCAAGATACTTAATATGTATGCTCAGGTGGCCGAAGCCGCTTGCGGTACAAAATGTTTCGCAGACAAAGGCAAGACTGCCAAAGAGCTTATCTTTAAGATGCTCTTTAGTGAGGCTCCAGGTGTTGTAATGCAGGTAGATGCTTCTAAATTAGAGGAGGTATCTGATATCATAAATGTTGTTACCTCTCCTATTTTGGCAGAGATAGAGGCTACAGCTCCTAAGGCTTTACTTATTGGTACCCCTCTTCCTGTAAGAAAGGTTGTAGTAAGTGATTTTGCAATTAAGGGGGAGAACCCTGCCGGCCTCTCTTTAGATATAGATCATTTGAGGGATCTTTGGTTCAAGACATCATATCTGTTTGATATAAGGCAGGTTGGAGTTAAATGTGCAAACGATAGATATATAAATTACAGCAAACAGCCGCTGCTGTATAAATTCCCTGCAGGATTTGTCGGGAAGCTAAGTAATATTGTTGGTGAGAATGCAGTGGCAAAAGATGCTCCTGTTGCTGCAATCATTAGAGAAAAGGGTTCTAATGGCGACAGAGAGATGGCTTGGGCGCTTCATCTTGCCGGATTCCGCGTTAAGGATGTTCACATGACAGATCTTATTTCCGGGCGTGAGACTCTTAAAGAGGTGAAAATGATTGTGTTTGTTGGCGGTTTCTCAAATGCCGACACTCTTGGCTCGGCAAAGGGTTGGGCCGGTGCATTCCTGTATAACCCTAAAGCTAAGGTTGCAATTGATGAGTTCTATGCCCGTGAGGATACATTAAGTCTTGGTATATGTAACGGTTGCCAGCTTATGGCTGAGCTTGGGCTTATTACTCCTGCCGAGAGGGAACTTTCTCCTAAGATGATTCACAATGATTCGCATAAATATGAGAGTGCTTTTGTTGGGGTAACTGTTGAGGATTCTCCTTCTGTTATGCTTAATCCTTTGGTTGGTAGTAAACTTGGTATCTGGGTTGCGCACGGCGAGGGTAAGTTTTCGTTCCCGGCTCAGAACGGTGCTCCCGATTGGAGTAAATTTAAGGTTGCTGTTAGATACAATTATAACACTTACCCGGGCAATCCTAACGGTTCTCCTAATGCTATTGCGGGTGTTGTTAGTGCAGATGGCCGTCATCTTGCTATGATGCCGCATCCGGAGCGTTGCTTAAGGCCTTGGAACTGGGCTTATTATAGTGGTGATGCTATGGATGATGTGACGCCGTGGGTTTATATGTTCATAGCTGCTCGCAAATGGTGTGAGAAATTTAAATAAAAGCGGTTGTCCAAAATAAAAGTTATACCTTACGGAGAGATGGCGTAATTATCTGATTATACACAGTAAAAGATAAAGTTATGGGAAAATTGCCTAAAATTTTTGTGCTTGATACAAATGTTGTTTTGCACGATAGCCGTTCAATTTATCACTTTCAAGAGAACGACCTTGTAATTCCAATTACCGTTTTGGAAGAGTTGGACAAGTTCAAGAAGACAAACGACACTCTTGGCCGAAATGCCAGAGCCTTTGTAAGGTCTCTGGATGAGATATCAGACCCACGTCTATATAATGGTGCCGGTTTTCCGTTGGGAAAAGGCAGGGGAACCCTCACAATTTCATTAACACATCCGTTCCCAAAAGAGCTTAAAGACTGTTTTACAGAGGATATTCCAGACCATAGAATACTATCTACAAGTATTTGGTACAAAAATAATTACCCCAATAGAGTGGTGGCACTTGTAACAAAGGACATTAATCTTAGATTGAAGGCTAAGGCTGTTGGGATGTTTGTTCAGGACTATTTAACAGACAGAATAGAGGAGAATAAGGTTGAGAAGCAGCAGAACAATGTAGAATTCATGAAAGATATTGAGCCTCGCTTTTTAGACGAACTAGCAACCAATCCTCAAGGCGTATCTGTTAATGAGATGAAACTTCCGCTACCTTTAAGTAATCAACTGTTTAGGTTTAAACTTCCCGACAATTACTCTATACCGGAGGTAGATAATGAAGGGTTCAGCAGCTCTGTAAGTGAACCTATAAGAATAAAATATCTGTTGGGACGTTATTGCAGAGCAACAAAAAGCATAGTACGTGTAAAGCCGTTAACGGTTTACGGTATCTCCCCAAGAAATGAGGAGCAGGCATTTGCCATAGATGTTCTAATGGATCCAAATATTAAACTTATTACACTTACCGGGACAGCGGGAACAGGAAAGACATTGTTGGCGTTGGCTGCAGCACTTGCACAGTCAGACAGCTATGACCAGATTCTTCTTGCAAGACCTGTAATTCCGTTAAAGAACCAAGAGATTGGATTCCTTCCGGGTGATGCAAAAGATAAGATAGAGCCATATATGCTTCCTCTTTACGATAATCTCTCTGTTATTAAGAAGAACTTTAAAGATACTTCTAAGGAAAATGTTAAGATAGAGGATATGCTTCGCCGTGAGAAGCTGTTAATATCACCGTTAGCGTACATAAGAGGCCGCTCCCTCTCTAATGTGTTCTTCATTATAGATGAAGCGCAAAACCTCACCCCACACGAAGTTAAAACAATTATCACCCGAGCAGGGCAGGGGACAAAAATTATACTTACCGGCGATATAGACCAGATAGATCAGCCATACTTGGATAAATGGTCTAATGGCCTTACACACCTCAATGATAAACTTACAGGAGAGAATCTGTTTGCACACGTTCATTTGTTGCACGGCGAAAGGTCTGAACTCTCCGAGCTTGCCGGCAAGAAACTATAATGATGTAATAATGGCGGTTGACAACTTCTCAACCGCCATTATTATTTATAGTATCAAATGATGTTTTACAATCAGTATTTCTTCTATAACTTTAAAACTTACTATAAACAATAAACCATATACTTTTAACTTTAATTAAAGCCAAAGCTAACGCCAAAGCTTAGTTATATAGAAATTGTTTTTTGTACTCTTAATTCTTTTTGTATACCGCAACAATCTCCCCAATAAACATTTTGTGTAGCGGATATTTAGTGCGTTCAGCCTTAACATCGGGCTGTTCAATAGCGTTGGCTGTGATTGGCATACTAACCAATTTCCTGCACTCGATTATGAGTTTTGCCTGTCTGAAGGCAATACCTTTGTTGTCGGGAAGCATAAGAGGGGTGAGGCGGCTGCCTTTAACCTTGTCTTCGTTACGGCCGGAAGCGGAGCCACAGTAGTTGAGCACCTCCCTAAAATCCTCTGAATAGAAACTTAAGGTAAATGTGTCGCCATTGTCTATGTAATTGAATGTGTATCTGTCAGGTCTAATAAAGCAGATTGCAACAGGTTTGTTGTATAGCTCGCCAAGTCCTCCCCAGCTGGCTGTGAGCATATTAAAATCTGTTTCTGTTCCTGCTGTTACAAGCATCCACTCTTTGGAGATCATTTTAATGGCATTGCCCTCTATCTCTAATGGAGATATTTTTTCAAAACCGTTCATATTCTTTACAAAGTTATAGTGTTTAGTGGCGTTAGCGTTGGCGTTAGCGTTAGTGTTGGTTGCGTTTGCAACTGCTGTATTTGCCTCTGCAACGGCAGCTGAGGTATTTGCTTGTGCTATATTAGCGTTGGCATTGGCTGTATTTGCAGCTGCAGTGTTTGATTCGGCTGCATTTGTGGCGGCAATAGCAGCATTTGTGTTAGCGTTGGCATTTGTTGCGGCCTCGGCAGAAGCGGTGAATGTTATGGTGTTGGTGTTCTTCTTTACATCTCTTGCATTGAGGCCGCTGCGGAGCGACTCTGTAAGATAATCAACCAACTGTACTGTGCGGATTCTAAATTTTCCGTTCATTGCGTACATCTTTGTGCCGGCCTTGTTAAGAGCCTCTTTGTCTACAATCCAGTTTTCTGCCATAATTATATCCCGTTTTGTGTTGTTAGGGTTGATAGCATACAGATACCGTATATTTCTGAATGTAAGCATACATTTGTCATTACTGAACTTTACACCCAAAATAAAACTTATAGTGGCTTGATCTAATTGGAAGGCAGATGATTTAAAGACAATGTCTCCATCCATATTTATTACAAGAGACCCCGCGTTATTGTCTATATCATAGATTTTGCCGTTGTAACCGTCGTTGGCAAGCGGCCCGCTTACCCATTGACGAGTAAGTTCTATTGCGGTCTGAGGCGCAATGCCGGTTATATCTAACTGTCTGTTGAATACAACTTTTCCGTCTTCGGTTGGTACGGCTCCGGCCAAGTATTTTTTATCTGAAAAATCCAACGTGTTTTCCTTGTCACGTATTTGGGCATAAAACGAAGCAGGCCAAAGCAATAGGACCGCCAACCAGCATGTGATACTTGCTATTATTCTCATGTTATAAAATATTTAGTAACCTACAATAAACGCTGCACCAGGGGCATAATATGCAAATAAGTTCGCCATTCTGCATTCGGTTTGCAGTTTACTTTATAAATCATTTATCAGTACATTTATAATCACGTAAAGCATAACAATGGCAACCCATAATAAAACGCACGCTCCAAAGTTACAGTTTTTTGACAAACAAATAACATTATTGAACTTATATTTTGCTTTAGCTTTCTATACTCTCTATACTCTCTATACCCTCTATACCCTCTATACTCTCTATACCCTCTATACCCTCTTTACACTCTCTACTTTCTATACACTTAAGACAGCCAATGCCAACGTCAATGCCAATGCCAACGCCTTATCAGTTAATAGTTTATTGTTAAATGTTTATAGTAGGTTGTGAAGTTTAAAGTTTTCAAGTTGATAGTTTTACTTTAAACGTTCTTTCTATTAACTCTAAAACTGACTATAAACCATGAACCTTTAACTATAACTTATATTTGGCATTAGCCTTAGCTCTCTTTACTCATATTTAAAAACAGTTTTTCTCTCCGTGACAATCAACGGCTTATGCTTTCAATCAGCTTGAAATGGCTAAGTCGTCCCTTTTAGGATCCTTCGACAGACACCGTTTCATATAAGCTGCTTTCGGTAACTGCCATTCCGTTGATTGACAAGTCGTTCACAACTGTTTTAATTAATTAAGATTTCAAAAATTTCCCATATCACCTAAGCCCGTGTTCACGACTCAAATATCATGAAGAAAATATCTTATGAGTCAAAAGCTTACTACATCTTTGCCCGTGTCTATAACGACCTCAAAAGCCTTATACCACATTCATCTTGTAGAGACTAAATTCGTTGTCATAGCAAAGAAGAATCTGACGTTCAAGACTTTCAAATAGAAACGTAAGCTTCCCAAAAATGTCTTGTCAGACGCTATAATCTATATGTCATGAGGGGAAAAGCCGCAAAAAAATCTCTTTGCACTAAAAACGACAACGAATACGGGTATGTTGCCTTAACTATCATAATATGTACCGTTCTCCTCCCGACAAAATTAACACTTTTTATCAACAGTATATAACGTAGGTTATTTGTCGGGTCAAAAATCGTTACCGTTTTTTAATGTTTTAAACAGCTGATGGGAACTACATAAATTCCATCCTTACGTTTGAACGCCATGCTTCCTATGGCTGTGAGTATCATCTTGAAAGCCGGAGCATTCATTTTGTTAAAATCAATATTCGAAGCTAATTTATTCAAAGACTCAACTCCTTCATCAATTAACTTCTTACCTCCAAGTTTAATTTCTATAAGTCCGTACTGTCCATTACGTAAATGAACAACAGAATCACATTCCAGGCCATTGCTATCTCTGTAATGAAAAACATCTCCATCAAGACTTTGCGCATATATACGCAAATCACGTACAGCCATAGTTTCAAAGAAAAGCCCCATGGTATTAAGATCTTTAACAAGATCTACAGGACCAATACCTAATGCTGCTGTCGCTATTGATGGATCAACATAATAGCGGGTGTCACTGGTACGAATAGCAGCTTTGGAACGAAGATTAGGATTCCACGCCTCCATATCTTCTATGACATAAATTTTTTTAAGTGCCTCAATATAAGAAGATACGGTGTCAACATCAAGGCTATCGGTGTCATTTGCTTGCATATCTGCCTTTATCCCCGCAATTGTAACCTGCGACCCTTGATGACGTGCAAGTGACCTCATAAGGCGGCGGGTACGTGTTGAACTACGCTTAATGCCGTCTACACGTGCAATATCCATCTCTGTAACTGCTTTATAATATGAAAAAGCCGTTTCAAGTGCATATTCAGGTTCAAGGTTGGTTGCTATTGGCCATCCACCTCTACAGATAAGGAACGCAATATCATCTATTTGTAAATTTGTTTCACCATAGATAGCCATTCCTTGATTCTTGAATAACTCTTCAAGGCTGACAGCACCGGTGCTATCTTCGGATTCCCACAAAGACATTGGACGCATTCTGAGTGTTGTGATGCACCCTGTTCCTGTATGATGAATTTTTTCCTGTTGATCTTTGGTAGGAGGGATAGTAGAGCCAGTTAGAATAAACTGTCCTATTCCCTTGCTATGATCAATAGCAAAACGAACTGCATCCCAAAGTTGCGGGATAACTTGCCATTCGTCCAACAGTTTTGGTTTTTCGCCATCAAGAAGAGAATTAATATTCATCTCAGCCATAATTAGATTTCTGTTTATATTGGCTGGATCCGACACATAGTTTGCAAATATGGTAATATTTCCCTGAAACACAAAGAAAAACAATAAAAATTCCGTAAAATGTGAATTATTTTTCCGTAAATTATAGATTAAATTTCCGTAAAATATGGATTTGTATAGAAAAAGATCTAAACTCAAGTACCCATTTTCAGAGTCCCATTTTACTCCATCGTGGAAGACCATTTTTTGAATCTTTTGGCAGGTCTGAAATCTCTCTTGCTTCAATAATCGCCTATAGTTAAGGCTATTGCAGAGGTCTAATTTATATTTTTCCAAGGTTGGATAGATTTCCCAACACTAGTTGCTCCCAGAATTGCATCAAATACTTTTTTTACTTATATTTGCAGATGTAACCCCACTCGGTTACGGACATACTACGTATTAAGGCGCATCGGCTTTACTTTCTGACGAATGAAACTTAGCGGTTTTTTGAAGATATGAAAGGAGCAAAGCAGATGCCTGCGCTGCACTTCGGCGCGGGCATATTGCATAAATCTTCATATCAGGTTCCCGCTAAGACCTCATTCGTAGATGATGTGATATTTGCCCGCGCTTTCTTATGCTTTTATTGGTGCAACCATTTTTATTAAAATCAATAACCATGCAAACAAAAATCATTATTTGCTTCTTGATCTTCACTGTGAATATCATGGTAGCCACGGCGCAGGAAAATGAACCAGCAACACAACCACTCGATTTACACTCATTGGAAGTGAAAGCCGATGCTGGCGACTCCAATGCGCAACTGCAACTCGGCGTACTCTATCTGGGCAACTACGCAATTGAAGCCGACACGCTTCGTGCAGTAGCCTATCTGCAACGTGCTGCAGACAACGGCAATCTCGAGGCAATGTACGACTTGGGAATGTGCTACATTAACGGGAGTCAGTCCGTTGCCCGCAATACTGAACGTGGTATCTCCCTCGTACGCCGTGCTGCTGAGAACGGATTCGCCATCGCCCAAACCTGCATGGGGAAAATATGCGAGCAAGGCACTCCGTGCCTTCTGTACTCCCTGCATGCAAAGTATCCGCTATACACCATTCAAATGCTCAAAGAAGCAGGCGGCTTTTTAGGTCGTGGTGGTGAAACATACGGGTTCGTTCCATATCTCAAAAACGATGCGGACGCACTTAGATGGCTTACGCTTGCCGCTGACAGTGGTGAACCTGTCGCCATGAACGAACTTGTGCGTATTTACGCAAAGGGGGAATGCGGGGCGACCATTGATCTACGTAAAAGTCTGGATTGGCTTATGCGTGCAGCCGAGAATGATATATCCAATGCTCAATGCCGTTTGGGACGATACTACCTTAATGGTTACCAGAACTTTCTGGAACCCGACCGTAGAAAAGCCCTTGAATGGTTTATCCGTGCTGCCGACAACGGCTCGGCAGACGGAGCAGTTAATGCTGCGGCAATATATTGTGATATCAATACAGAACTACAACCGAACCTCACGCTTGCTACTTTTTATTCCATGCGCGCTGCAAATGCATACGAAGGATTTAATGATAAGGATTTTATCAACCTTGGCGTTTCCATATTGGGTTCAATTTGTGACAAATATGGTGAACAACTCTTACCAGAACTTGCCTCCGATGCCCTTGCCTGCCTGCGTTCCCATGCCGAAAAAGGGAACAATGACGCTCAATACTATTTGGCGAATATATATTTCGACGGAACTATTGTTGATAAAAACGACAAACGCGGAATGTTTTGGCTGCGTTTAGCAATGGAAAACGGTAGTGAAGAAGCTAAATTGGAGATGGGTGAGATGTATTTTAAGGGCAACGAGGAATACGGGATTCTGCAGGACAGAGTATACGGAGCAGAACTGTTGCGCGAACTTGCCCAAAAAAACAATATTGACGCACAAACCCAACTCGGTTTTTTGCTGGCATACGACAGTAAGAATGTTTCCGACAGAAAGCTCACCAAGGAGATGGGCAAAGAGGGTATGTACTGGCTGCATACTGCGGCAGAGCAAGGTAGTGCAAAGGCATGTTGGTATTTAGGTCTGTGTTATCAACTTGGCAATGGAACGTATGCCAGTCCTTTAAAAGCCAAACAATGGATTCACGAGGCCGCACGGCGCGGCAGCCTAGAGGCGATAGAATTTATAGAAGATATGAACAAAAAAGGTTTTGATTATTAAAAACACTCTAAAATGAAACGCATATTTATATTACTTATTCTGATATTTGCAACATCGATTGCCGAGGCGCAAATCGAACAGCCCCGCAAGGTGTCAGAAAGGATTTCAGGCGGTATCACCTATGTTGATGATAAACAGCCCGAGGCTGTATTCCGCAAATTAGTATTCTGGACCAACTGCAGATTCCCGTCATACATACGCATTTATGTAAACAATTCGTTCAAGGGCAAGGTTACCCGAAGTTACACTTCTGCCCCTCGTAGTGGTTCACTCGGATGTGTAACGGTAAATGTTACAGGAGTGAGCAATATTAAAATCAAGGCTGTTGATGCCAACGGCAACGAATGGAGCATTCCGAGCATGAAAATCGGACTGGGATATACCCACGTTTGCCTCTACCCGACAGGACGTCGCAGCAGCTCGTCGAGTAGCACAACATTATTGTCATCATCGCATTCGAACAATTCATCGTCTTCGCCCGACTACGACAGTTACTCCGCAGGTATGCGCGAAACGGCAGGCAAGGCAGGTGCTGCAGTCGGCACGGCTCTCGGTTACGCCATGTTGCAGGGCAGGGAGTGGGATTCATACTCACACCGTATCGATTTGGGTATAGGTTGTGGTATAGACTACGGCGGACTCGGAGTGAAAATCAATTGGCAGGCACCCATCCTTTTTGGCATTACGGCTGGTCTGGGCTACAATATATTCTATAATAGCGAGTTGAGCAACAACAAGCCCGTGTACTGGAATGTGGGGGTGCAGATGTGGGTGACCGACCATTGGAACTTTGAGTTGGGCATAGGTCCGCGCTACTACAAACAATATGACCAAAACGTACTCGGAGTGTCGGTGATGATGCACTATCAGCACCAGATTTATCGTAATCGTTTGGGCATCATAGGTGGTATAGGTGGTAGTCTCGGTACTAAATCACCTAAAGGCTACAAAGAGGATAAGCTCGGTGTGGGCTTTGAATGGAATATAGGACTTGTAGCGAGATTGTTTAGTAGATAAATACCTTACAATAAATAAGTTATAAGCAAGGATGCGAATCGGAAAGCTATTAGTATCCTTGCTTATATTGAGAGATATTCAGAAAATTTTATAAGAATAGCCAACTAATTTATACACAAAGTGTTGCATACCTGTGCTTTCCAAGAAGTCTTTGACTTCCGATAACCAATCTTCTGGTTGATATTGTTGCATTAAACCTAACGTGAATATATTGATAGACTGAAAAGCTGCACGTAAGTTGACAAAAAATCAAAACAGTTTCTTATTTTTGTATTTTAAAGATACAGATAAAATCATATACGTTTATAATGAAGAATTTTGCAATAATTGGCGTTGCGGGTTATATTGCCCCAAGACACCTTAGGGCAATAAAAGATACCGGAAACAATCTTGTAAGTGCATACGACAAATTTGACAGCGTTGGCATTATGGACAGCTATTTCCCAAATGCTGCGTTTTTTACGGAGATGGAGCTGTTTGACAGATATAATTCAAAACTTAAGAACGGCCTGTCTGCCATAGATTGGCTTACCGTATGTACCCCAAACTATCTTCATGATGCACATATAAGATACGGCTTAAGATTGGGGGCAGATGTTATATGCGAGAAGCCTGTTGTGCTTAATCCATGGAATATAGATCAATTGGAGAAGATTGAGATGGAGACCGGCCATAAGGCATACAATATTCTTCAGCTAAGACTTCATCCTGCAATAGCAGCCTTAAAGAAAAAGATAGATAACGGGCCTGCGGACAAGATTTACGATATAGATCTAACATACATAACATCAAGAGGAAACTGGTATTATACGTCGTGGAAAGGGGATATTCACAAGAGCGGAGGCGTTGCAACCAACATAGGTGTTCATTTTTATGATATGCTCCAATGGATATTCGGCCCTGTAAGCGAGAATATAGTCCATGTTATGAGCCATGACCGTGTTGCCGGCTATCTTGGCCTAAAACGTGCAAGGGTAAGGTACTTTTTAAGTATAAATGCAGACAACCTCCCTGCAAATGCTGTTGAAGGGGAGAAGCGCACATACAGAACGCTCAATATAGACGGAGAGGAGTTTGAATTCAGCGGTGGTTTTACAGAATTGCATACAGAGAGTTACAAACATATATTGAACGGAAGCGGGTTTAGAATAAGCGAGGCGAGAAACTGCATTCAGATTGTGCATGATATACGTAACTCAAAACCAATTGGCTTGGTTGGTGATTATCATCCGCTTGCGAAACTGCCATTAAGCGAACACCCTTTCGGTTGGTAGAAAACATGAATAATATAAATCAATTATATAATGAAACGTAAAGCTGGAATTATAGCCGTTATAGGTTTGGGTTATGTGGGGTTGCCTATTGCATTGGAGTTTGCGAGAAAGAAACCTGTTATAGGCTTTGATATAAACGAAGAGAAACTGGACCTTATGCGCCGTCATGTAGATCCAAGTGGCGAGTTGTCTCAAGATAAATTTGATGGATGCAACATAATATTTACGTCTGATCTTAAAGAGCTTGCAAAGGCAGACTTTTACATTGTTGCCGTTCCAACCCCTATAGACAGCGCCAATCAGCCGGATCTTAAACCTGTGATAGGTGCAACCCAATCTGTTGGAAAGGTACTGAAAAAAGGGGATTATGTGGTCTATGAATCAACGGTCTATCCCGGTTGCACGGAGGAGGATTGCATACCGCTATTGGAAAAATTGTCGGGATTAAAATTCAAAACAGATTTTAAAGTAGGTTATTCGCCGGAAAGGATTAATCCCGGGGATAAGAACCATACCCTTACAAACACAAAGAAGATAGTGTCCGGGTGTGATGAGGAGACGCTTGAAAAGATAGCTGAGACCTACTCATTAATCATACAGCCCGGGGTTTACAAGGCATCGTGCATAAAGGTGGCAGAGGCGGCAAAGATTATAGAGAACATTCAAAGGGATGTTAATATTGCCCTTATGAACGAGTTGTCAATAATTTTCGGCCGCATGGGGATAAATACTTTTGAGGTTTTGGAGGCAGCAGGTACAAAGTGGAATTTCCTTAAGTTCTTCCCCGGTTTGGTGGGCGGTCACTGTATAGGTGTAGACCCTTACTACATGGTACACAAGGCTCAGAAGCTCAAATATCATCCTCAGATAATAAATGCAGGGCGCTTTGTCAACGACTCAATGGGCGGTTACATAGCAAAAAAATTGGTTAAGGAACTTATAAAGACAGGGCGTTCTATACTTAACAGCAGGGTTTTGGTTCTTGGAATAACCTTTAAGGAGAATGTTAGTGATATAAGAAATTCAAAGGTTGTGGATATTGTAAAGGAGTTGCAGGACTACGGCGTTAAGGTAGATGTTGCAGACCCGGATGCCGATTCAGCTCATGTAAAGGTGGAGTATGGTATAGAGATGATTCCAAATGAGAGAACGGCGGTGGAGACCCTTTGCGGTGATGGGGAGTTTGTGTCGGATACAAAATATGACGCGGTCGTTGTAGCCGTGAGCCATAACCAATATATGGATATTCCGGTTGAGCGATTCCTTAAAATAACCAATGCTAATCCTGTATTTGTTGATGTTAAGGGAACTTATAGAGGTAAGGTCCCCGGAATGAGGTACTGGAGTTTGTAGATTTGTAATCTGCTTCCCGACAAACCATGTTTTTATTTTTGCTGCAAGGTAAATTTTGCTCGGAGGCGGGGGATTTAAATTTTGAATTGTATTTATAAAAGATATATGAAAGGTATAGTATTGGCCGGAGGTTCCGGAACACGTTTGTATCCTATAACAAAAGGGGTTAGCAAACAGATGCTTCCAATCTTTGATAAGCCTATGATATATTATCCCATATCTGTCCTTATGCTGGCAGGTATAAAGGAGATTCTTGTTATCTCAACCCCGCAGGATCTTCCGAATTTCAGAAGGTTGTTAGGTGATGGTTCGGATTTTGGTGTTGAGTTTTCGTATGCCGAACAACCGTCTCCGGATGGATTGGCACAGGCTTTTATAATAGGAGAGAAGTTTATAGGTGATGATGCTGTCTGTCTCATCTTAGGTGACAATATCTTTTATGGCAGCGGGCTTGTAGATCTGCTTAAATCGGCAGTTAAAGATCTCCCCAAGAAAGCAACGGTATTTGGATATTGGGTTAGCGATCCTCAACGTTACGGCGTAGCTGAGTTTGATAAGAGCGGAAGAGTGTTGAGTATAGAGGAGAAACCTGCAAATCCAAAAAGTAACTATGCTGTTGTAGGGCTGTACTTCTATCCTAATAGTGTAGTTGATATAGCAAAGGGTATAAAACCTTCGGCAAGAGGTGAGTTGGAGATAACATCTGTAAATGCGGAATATCTTAACAGAGAACAATTACAGGTTAAGTTACTTGGCAGAGGTTTTGCCTGGTTGGATACAGGAACTCATGACTCTTTGAGTGAGGCATCTACTTTTGTAGAGGTTATAGAGAAAAGACAAGGGCTTAAGATAGCTTGCCTTGAGGCAATAGCATACAGAAATGGATGGATCTCAAAGGAGAAACTTGTTGAATTGGCCCAGCCTATGATAAAGAATGAATATGGACAATACCTTATAAGAGAGTCTGAAACAGAGGAGGCTCCCTATATTGGAGAGTTTTAGGAACAGGTGAAAACTTTAAACAGTTTCTTGGTTCTTATATTAAGTTGTAACCTAACATTTAATTTGTAATAATGGATGTAATAGAGACCTCAATTCCGGGAGTGGTAAAGATTGTACCGCGGGTTTTTGCAGATGCAAGGGGCTATTTTTTTGAGAGCTTTTCTGAAAGAGAATTTGTTGGAAAGGTGTGTAATACAAGATTTGTGCAGGATAATGAGAGCAGATCTTGCTATGGGGTGTTAAGAGGATTGCATTTTCAGAAACCGCCATTTGCACAAAGTAAACTGATACGTGTTATAAAGGGAAGAATATTGGATGTGGCGGTAGATATAAGAAGGGGTTCGCCTACTTATGGTAAGTATGTTGCTCAATACCTTTCGGGAGACAGCAAGGAGCAGCTCTTTATCCCAAGAGGCTTTGCACATGGTTTTTCTGTTCATTCGCAGGAGGCCATAATACAATATAAATGCGATGCTTTTTACGCACCGGAGAGTGAAGGGGCGATTGCATGGAACGATCCGGAACTCAATATAGATTGGGGATTGGACACAAATGATATTATCTTGTCAGACAAAGATAAGCGTCATCCATATCTTAATGTTCTATCTTCTCCATTTGCTTATGACATGAACTATTACAAATAAATTTATGTAACTCTTTTGGCATGAAACCGAACATGAAAATCTTTGAAATTTATTTGTCCAAGTTAAGATGTCAAAGATTTTCATCGGGAGAGAGAACGATAGTGAACGGCTATCAGACTCTAATAAATTTTTAATTATTTTTATAAATTAAAAATTTTGATAGTATGAATATAATAGTAACAGGTGCAAATGGCCAGTTGGCGCACTCGATAATGGATATTACCGGTAAATATCCAAACGAGTATTTTTTTATGGATAGAGATTCATTGGATATAACCAATGAATCTGCTGTAAAAAGCGTAATAGATTCGGTAATGCCTCATATAGTGATTAATTGTGCCGCATACACCAAGGTTGATATGGCAGAAGATGAGCCGGAACTTGCATTTGCCGTAAACTGCAAAGGTGCCGGCAATTTAGCAAAGGCTTGTGCCGGTATTGGTGCGTTACTTGTTCATATATCAACTGATTATGTTTTTGGAGGAGCAGGCAATACACCCTATAATGAGAGTTCTGCCGTTGATCCGTTGGGAGTTTACGGAGAATCAAAGTACGAGGGGGAGCTTGCTATTGAGGCAAGCGGATGTAACTACATAATTATACGGACCTCCTGGCTCTATTCTATATACGGTAGCAACTTCCTTAAGACAATGCTTAACCTTATGAGTACTCGGAGTGAGGTAAAGGTTGTATTTGATCAGGTTGGGACACCTACAGATGCGCATGACCTTGCAGATGCGATAGTTAGAATGGTCTCAAATGGAAAATACAGGGAACTGTCCCGCAAGGATGGCAGAATAGGGGAGATATTCCATTTCAGTAATGAGGGGGTATGCTCTTGGTTCGATTTTGCAACGGAGGTAAGGAATGATGCCGGGTTGAAGTGTTCAGTTAAACCTTGTCACTCTTTTGAGTTCCCAAGCAAAGTAACACGCCCCGCATACAGTGTTTTAGATAAAACAAAATATTACACTATCTTTGGAGATGAGATTCCATATTGGAGAGATTCTGTATGCAAAACAGTACTCCAACTTATGGGCAAGAAACAGTAGAATTTATGAGGAATATATTAATAACAGGAGGTGCAGGCTTTATAGGTTCACACGTTGTAAGGAGATTTGTCGGGAAGCATAGGGACTATAGAATTGTTAACTTGGATAAGCTGACATACGCCGGCAATTTGGCTAACCTTAAGGATGTTGAGAAGGAAGACAATTATGTATTTGAAAGGGCTGATATATGTGATTTTGAAAGGGTAAGCGGAATTTTTGAGAAGTATGATATAGATGGAGTGATAAATCTTGCGGCCGAGAGCCATGTTGACAGAAGCATAAAGGATCCGTTTATTTTTGCCAAGACAAATGTGTTGGGAACACTTACATTGTTGGAGGTTGCCAAAAGGTATTGGAACGTCAATTATAATGACAAGAGGTTCTATCATATTTCAACGGATGAGGTGTACGGTGCGTTGGAGATTGGAGGAGGTTTCTTTACAGAGGAGACAAGATACAATCCTCACAGCCCGTATAGTGCGTCCAAGGCGAGTTCAGATCATTTTGTGAGAGCGTACCACGACACATACGGAATGCCTACGATTGTTACAAACTGCAGTAACAATTATGGTCCATATCAGTTTCCGGAAAAGCTTATACCGTTGTTTATTAACAATATAAGACATAACAAGCCTTTGCCTGTTTATGGGAAGGGGGAAAATATAAGGGATTGGCTTTATGTTGAGGACCATGCTGCTGCCATAGATCTTGTCTTTCATAAAGGCAGAATAAGTGAAACTTATAATATTGGAGGTTTTAATGAGTGGAGGAATATAGACCTCATTAAGACAATGATAAAGGTTGTAGACCGCATATTGGGCAGAGAGGAGGGGAGCAGCCTTTCGCTTATAACATTTGTAAAGGATAGGGCAGGGCACGATTTACGTTATGCTATAGATTCAACCAAATTGGAGAAAGAGCTTGGATGGAGGCCGTCGCTGCAGTTTGAGGAGGGGCTTGAAAAGACTGTAAGATGGTATTTGGATAATCAAGAGTGGATGGATAATGTTACATCCGGAGAGTATGAAAATTATTACAGAAAGATGTACGGCACCATAGAGAATTTATAGTTGAAAGTGTATAGTTTATAGAGTAAAGGGGGTAAGGAGGGTAAAGTGTGTTGGCTCAAAAAAATTGATATGGATTATGGAACATAATAAGAGTAATATTACTGTTCATCCTACTGCGGTCATAGATGATGATGCAATAATTGGAGATGGTACAAAAATATGGCATTTCAGTCATATTATGTCTGGTTGCGTGATTGGAAAGAATTGCAATATAGGCCAGAACGTAGTTGTATCTCCGGGTGTGAAGTTGGGAAATAATGTCAAAGTACAGAATAATGTAAGTATATATACCGGTGTCATCTGTTGCGATGATGTCTTTCTTGGACCTTCGTGTGTTTTTACCAATGTAATTAATCCAAGAAGTGCAGTAAACAGAAAAAATGAGTATAAACAGACGGTAGTAGGTACCGGTGCCACAATAGGTGCAAATGCTACAATTGTATGTGGCCATAATATTGGGGACTATGCCTTTATAGGGGCCGGTGCTGTTGTAACAAAGAATGTAAAGGATTATGCGTTAATTGTAGGGAATCCTGCGCGGCAAACAGGGTGGATGAGCCGTTACGGATATAAATTGCATTTTGACGGTGATGGTATATCACAGCCTGCGTATGCGACCTGCCCCCAATCAGGAGACAGGTATATGCTACACAATGGGCATGTATCTCTTCTATAGACTGATAAAGCTTTGGCGTTGGCTTTAACTTTGGCGTTAATTGAGTTTATAGTTGAGAGTTTATGGTTTATAGTCAGTTATAGAGTAAATAGAAAGTTTAAAGTAAACTATCAACTAAGTCATCTACCAGCGGTAGGAGACAAACAGACCACATTTGAACATAGGCGGCCATTCCGCGCTGCCATTGTTTGTTACATACATTATATACTTTGGGCTATCAGCAGACGATTCATCATAATTTGGGTTTGGCTTGTATCCTTCATATTTGGAATGCTGGAAACCGCCGCTCCAAGATGCTTCAATAGACCAATGTTTGCCAAGATTAAGAGCATAACCCACAGTAAGACCGCACATTATATTGGTCCCTTGTTGATAGCTGCCGTCTAAATATTGGTCTGAGTATCTGAATACAAGACTTTTGTTAAGTTTATACACCCCAAAACCAATGGTCGGCCCAAAATAGAATCCGTCAAAAGCTCTTTTTATATAATATCTGAATTCACCAAAGCCGGCACCAAGTTCAAGAGGCTTTCCTGTTCCAAGAAAGCTGGTATTGGCAAATACTCCAAGAGCTTCAAGTTGCACGGTTGCATTCCTTAAAGCCTTAAACTCTACAGCAGGATTGACTATGCCAACAAATACTGCAGCGTTGAGCTTTACAGCGGTCTTTGTATCATCAGAAAGACTTGGCCTGTCTGTGAGTTTGATTTTATTGTTGTTATTGTCAGATACATATTGCGATGATGCAAATGACTCTATACCCAATAGAGAGAATAGTACTGTTGCTATTAACCCAATTTTTAAAGTTTTATTAACACTCATAATAGAATTCTTAATATTGTAGCGATACACTTGCTTTTAGCAAGTTACGGCAAACTTACGTAAAAACTGTGGAATAACCTCTAAAAAGAGAAAAATGATGCTAAATAACTTAATATCAGTGTTATTACAGCATCGATTATGACAAAGGATTTGACAATATCTCAGATTGAACGGCAAAATGTCTTGAATAATAGGATAGCAATTCCGCGTATTCAGAATACTATTGGAATACATTTTTTGGAGTTCAATGGAAAGTCCTATCTGACGAAACAAATGGTTGCAAATTTTTTTGAGGTAGACATTCGAACCATTGATAATTATCTCTCAACATCCGCTGACCTTCAAAGTGTGACGAAAACAGAAATAGAGTCTTATTGTTCTGTTTTGATTCGCTGTTTAGCCATTATAATAAGGTAGACGGCAACAAATACCATTGCAATACCAATTATATGGCTCGTATGAAGCGATTCCCCAAGGAACAGTATTCCCAATATAACTGCCGTAAGCGGTTCCATACAGCCTAATATCGCTGTGATTGTGGAGCCTATCATCTGAATTGCATAGATTAATGCAAAGTCAGACATAAGTGTTGCTATAATTGCCAGGCCAATTATATCTATCCACTGTCTGCTTGTAGTCAACGGGGCAAAATGAGCTCCTCTCACCATGACGTTGCAGAAAAATATGAAGCATGAGAATAATAATACATAAAATGTCATCTTCATTCCATCCATCTTCATAAGCACTTTTGAATTGTTTACACCAACAATATATGTGGCGTATGTGCAGACAGTTATAAGCACAATACCAATTCCTATTGGATTAATTGTGTTTCCGCAAACCTTGCCTGATATTATATCCAATCCACCGCACAAAAAGAATACTCCTGCTATAGCCATAACTATAGCAATTGCTTTCATGACAGAGAGCTTTTCGTGGAAAAAGAGAATCATAATGGTTGTAACCAATACCGGATACAGAAAATGTATTGTAGTTGCAATACCGGTTGGCATAAATTCATACGAAGCGGCGAGGAATATACTTGTACCTGCATAGAAGAATGATAACAAGAACAGCGAAAAGAACTCTTTTTTTGTCGTTAAAAAATTGTCTTTTAATTTTTGTTTCCACTCTTTACAGATTACCTTCCGCTGTACAATTATCACCAGCGCCATAGCTATGGTAGAGATGAGAAACCTATAAAAGCACATGCTGGCCAAATCTACGCCACCGGTAAGCAGTGGTACCGAAAACAGCGGAATAAAGCCAAATGTGGCAGAGGAAACAATAGCCAGCAACAGTCCTTTAAAATTCTTCATATTACATCTCTTTTTTTAATCGCATACAACTACGCAAGTGACTCCTTTAAGCGGATTATCCTTTGCTTGCGGGCGACAAAGGTAAAAAAAATATGCTGTCTCAAATCAAGTAAATTCAAGACAGCACACTATATTGTGGCTTTTCTTTTTTTAACCGTTATTTTGCGGCTTTTAGCAGTTTGATAATCTGTGTGGCGGTACCAATCTGTGATTTCGTCTCATTACTGCAAAGATTAAGAAGTTTGGTGCAATAGTTGGCAGAATCTTGAGCTTTTGCTTTCTCATCAGATCCTTTTACTTTGCTTATGAGGGACGAAAAGTTTCTTGCTTTGCTCATTAGGCTGAGCAGGGATGAGTTCTGCGATTTTGAGCTGCTCTGTAGCTGTTGTGCAAGTTTCAGCATCTGTAATTTCTGATTTACATCAGACTTGTTTCCTTTGTTATATGATTCTGCATTTGATTTTAGTGCGCTTAGCTGATTAGAGATAGAGATAGCTGTCTTTGCAATATCTGCAGCTTTTGTGGCCGTAGATGATATGTCCGAAACAGAACATTCTACAGGTGTAAGCATCCCTGCTATCTGTTTTAAGGTAGATGTATTATTTTTAGCTGCCAATAAACCGGTAGACAATGCAATAAGCACTGCAGATAAAAATAATTTTGCTCTCATAATGTCCTCTTATTTAAAATTAATACTGGTAGGGCTGCAAAAGTAAAAACAATTATTCTATAAAGTATATATCCTTAACAAGATTGTCATTATAATTGTCAGAATCCTTTTTCCACCAATTTGCATCATATCTTTGGAGTTTGGTTACCTTAAACCTCTCAAGTAGTGGGTACTCCTCAACCGGTTTGCTGAGTATTAGAATATATGGCCTTTCTATGTTGGCTACATCTGCACTGTCAAAGTCCAAAGGCATTATCCTTTTGCCGGCTGCGTACATAATTTCCGGCCTTAGTTCTTCTGTTACAGGATAATATGTATTGTAATCATTTAATCTGCAGATCTCTCTCAAGTCAGATATTCTATTCATGTCACTGTTAATCACCATTTTGCTAATAGAACCCATGCCAAAGAGTGTTATGCTACATAATTCCACAACGAATATAAGCATAAGTATTCTTATCTTTACACAGCTGAATTTCAAACTCCTTCCGTTTGATTTAATGAATATTACATATATCCCAAACAAACCTGTTGCTATGGATATAAGCGACAGCATAACTGTCCCAAAACTTATTGAGATACCCATTGGCTTAAATAACAGTGCTATCCCTGCAGCGGTTATTATTACAGATAATGCCGAGGATATTATTTTAAATACGGCAATACCCTCTATTCTTGTAAAGTTTGATTTCAACTGCATGTAGAGTACATAAAACCAGCTGCCAACAGACAGAGCGCATGGCATCATCATTGGTAGAAGGTATCTTGTCTTTTTTTCCGGTGGTATACTAAGTAAAATAAGAGCTATAATAGTCCATAATGCGCTAATGACCAATAACTTCTCTTTCTTATACCAGCCATGCGCAAACGTATATATTAACGATGCGAGCCAGTAGAGACACCATATTCCGCTCTCTGTAAAGAAAAGGTAGTAATAGTACCACGGTCCGGTGTTATGATTGGCCCAATCGGTTGTCTCCTTTTGGATTACAGATGAGATTGCATCGCCGGAAGATATATTGAGATACATATACCACCATCCGCCAACAACCAATGCTACGATAATCATAATGCATGCAGACACCCATTTGCCTCTCATGGATGGCCTGTAAACTATGTGATATGTTATAAGAAACGGAAGCAGAAGTGTATAGAAAGATATGAGCCCTTTTGATAAAAAAGAAAGCCCCATAAAGCAACCGGCAGTAGCAAACAGCACCATTGCAGATGACCGGCTTTTTATTCCTTTTATGTAACAGAATATGGCAATGCTCATCATTGAGTGGCACCATATATCCCATGTTGCATTACGGGACATAAACATAACGCCGTAACATGTTGCCATTATAAGTCCTATCCAAAAGGCCTGGCGTTGCTTTGAGCCAAGTTCAATAGCTATAAGGAATGTAAATATCACCCACAAGGAACCCATCACCCCGGTAAGACTGCGTTGCCATGCTATACTCCCCCGGAACAGACTCTCAACTGCCGCAGCACCCCATGTGGGAAGCGGTGGCTTTTCTAATCTCGGTTCGCCGTTTAGCGTTGGATTAAGGTAGTTGCCATATACAACCATCTCTCTTGCAGTTGCCAAGTTCCTGCTCTCCATAATATCAACAGGCTTCACCCTGTTTCCTAAAAACAGAGTAAAAACACATACTACCGTAAGCAGGAATATGTATATGGCCCTCTTCATCTGCGCAAACTTAGTAAAAAAAAGTCAATTAGGCTACTTTACAGGATTATAACCGTTCCCAACCCTCATCTCAAGGTCCCAAACATGGAACAGATAGCCGGCATCGTCAAAATATTTAGCCCCAACCTTGCACTCCCTTACGCAGCGGTTGCATTTAATACATGGCCCGGTTATAATGGTTGGGTCTGTGGCAGAGATACTTCCCATAGGGCATCTTTTGGCGCATAGCCCGCATTTCAAACAATTTTCTTTGGTTTTAGGCTTTACTTTCAACATGTTTATTGGGGAGCCGTCTGCAAATCTTGGCTTGTAATAAACCCTTTCCTCTTCCCTCCTTCCCTTTATGTTTTGCTTCCCGACAAAAATTTCATTTCTTCTAAACTCCTCAAGCCATACATACTTTCCGCCCTCTTTCCCCATGCCTTTAACATCGCCAACACCAATGCTAACGCCAACGCCATTTACATCGCCAATGCCAACCCTCTCTTCACCAATTGCAATTCTTCCCAATTTTGCAGCAAAAGACAGAGAACCGTTGTCGGGAAGAGAACCACAAATTTTATTGCTAAACGAATGCTCAGCTATAAAGGCTCCGGCAGCAACAATATCAAAACCGTTACCATCTAAAATATCTGCAAGTTCAATAAGAGCGTCATCGTAGTTGCGACCTCCGTAAGTGACAATAGGAACGGCTTTTACCATTTTGTTATGCAGACTTGCACCTGTACAGATTCCGTTTACGAAAGGAAGTAACAGATTAGGAATACGGCCTGCATACACAGGCATTCCAACAATTACTATATCTCCTGCCATGGCCGAGTATGCAAACACTTTCCTTTTTTGCGGTAACGTTACATCATAATCAATACACTCCTCTCTACCTTTTACATCGCCAATGCCAACGCCAACGCCAACGCCATTTACATCATCTCCCGCCATCCCCGACGCAACAGCATCAACAATCTTTTTTGTGTTTCCGGTGGGACTGAAATATATCTTTATAACTCTCATGATTTAAGTAATCTTAAAAAAATAATTTGGTAATCTTTAATTGTCTTTTCGGTCTATATTTCTTTTCTCAAAAATACTGTTAAACCTTTACCAACTTATTTTTTAACTCTTACTAAACTAATTACGCAAATGTAATTATTTTAATTGATAAATGAACTTTTATCTCTTTTTTGTGTTTATATAAAGCAACTAGTTGTTTTAGTTTGAGTTGTCTCTTTTCTCCTTTAATTAAATGTTTTTAATATGTTTAGCCTACTTATTAAACTTGCTTATGTTAATGAGTGGGTTAAAAGCGAGTTGTAAAAACTTTTAAACAATATAAGTTATTAATATATATAAATTTAAAATTACTTGTTTTTTTGTTCGTTAATAGATAATTTTGTCTCGTAAACAACTAAATTTATACTATATGATTTTTTCGTTTGATGTATCGGCTGTTTCGAGATTGCAGTTTGCCATGACTGCAATGTATCATTGGTTGTTTGTCCCGCTTACTCTTGGGCTTGGCTTTATTATGGCTTTTATGGAGACCAAGTATGTGCTGAGCGGAAACGATGAATGGAAAAGGATGACAAGATTCTGGATGAAGATCTTTGCAGTTAATTTTGTGATTGGCATAGCAACCGGAATTATTCTTGAATTCGAGTTTGGAACCAACTGGAGTAATTATTCCTGGTTTGTAGGTGATATTTTTGGGGCTCCGTTGGCAACGGAGGGTATACTTGCTTTTTTTCTTGAGGCAACTTTCTTCTCGGTCATGTATTTTGGTTGGAACAAGGTTTCCAAGCGATTACATCTTGTTTCAACTTGGCTTACGGCTATTGGAGCAGGAATCTCTGCATTCTGGATATTGGTCGCTAATGCGTGGATGCAGTATCCTGTTGGGATGAGTTTTAATCCGATTACTGCGAGAAATGAGATGAACAGTTTTTGGGATGTAGTTCTTTCACCTGTAGCGCTTAACAAATTTTCTCATGCCGTAACGTCGTGCTTTGTATTTGGAGCTGTTGTGGTAATTGGAATCTGTTGCTGGTACCTGTTAAAAAAGAGAAACAGAGTATTTTGTTTAAGAACAATGAAGATAGCTTCTGTTTTTGGTCTGCTCTCGTCATTGGCTCTGTTCTGTAATGGTCACGGTTCTGCTGTTGAGGTATCTAAGCACCAGCCAATGAAACTTGCAGCCATGGAGGGATTGTACAATGGTGAAAAGAGAGCACCACTAACTGCTTTTGGCATACTTACGCCTAACAAGAGATTTAATGATGGGAAAGAGCCTTTTTTGTTAAAGATGAATATCCCATGCGGATTGTCGTTGCTTGCCAAAGGGGAAAGTGATGCCTATATTCCCGGTATTAACGATTTGGTTTACGGTGTTGAATATAGGGATGTTGATGGGAATACTGTTGTGATTCCCTCTTTTGAGGAGAGACAGAGGAGGGGAAGAGTTGCCGTAGCTGCCTTTGGTGAGTTCAAAAAGGCAGAGGAAGATGGTAACATAGCTCAGATGGAACTTCAAGAGAAGATTCTTATGGAAAATTTTGATTCGTTTGGGTATGGCTATCTAAACGAACCTAATGATATTATACCTCCTGTACCACTTACATTCTACTCTTTTAGGATAATGGTAATTCTTGGCGGTTATTTTTTGTTGCTGTTTATTGTCATCCTCCTTATGCTCAGAAGGCAATCCAAGGGAAAATTTAATTTCGAGAGGGCAAGATGGTTTCTGTTTATTGGCGTATTGAGCATACCTTTGGCATATATTTGTTCTCAGGCGGGGTGGATTGTGGCCGAGGTTGGACGTCAGCCATGGACGGTTCAAAATCTGCTTCCTGTTGATGCTGCTATTTCCTCTGTCTCTCTTGGCAGTGTGGTTCTTACAACAGTTATATTTGCCGTGCTGTTTCTAACGCTTATTGTGGCATGGCTGAGGATTGTGGTCAAGATTGTTAAAAATGGTCCTGAGTCTGTAAAATAAGAGTGCTAAAATAATATATTCATCAATTTTATAATATGCGGTTATGACACTATATTTTTTACAACAATATTGGTGGGTTCTTGTCTCTCTTCTTGGAGCTGTGCTTGTTTTCCTCATGTTTGTTCAAGGTGGGCAGACACTGCTTTACGGCATTGCTAAGGGTGAGGACGAAAAACAGTATCTCCTTAGTATTTATGGACATAAATGGGAGTTCACCTTTACAACTCTTGTTACCTTTGGTGGCGCAGCTTTTGCCTCGTTCCCTATTTTCTATTCAACAAGTTTCGGTGGGGCTTACTGGCTTTGGCTTCTTATACTGTTTCTTTTTGTGTTGCAAGCTGTTTCGTACGAATTTAGAAAACATAAAAATAATCTGCTTGGTGCAAAAACATACGACATGTTTCTTTTTCTTAACGGGTTGTTAGGATCTTTTTTTATAGGTGTGGCTGTAGCAACACTTTTTTCAGGAGGAGCATACTATATGGATAAATCCAATATCTCCAACATATACCAACCTGTTGTCTCAACTTGGGCAAATGGGTGGAGGGGATTGGAATGTTTTGCCTCCCCTTTCAATCTGCTGTTGGGATTTGTAGTGCTTTTTGCCGCCAGAACATTAGGTATTCTGTATGCTATGGGTAAGCTTCCCGATAATTTCTCTATGCTAAGAGCGAGACTTAAACAGCATCTGCTCTTTTCGGGTGGAATCTTTGTTGTCCTGTTTGTATCTTTCCTTGTTGCATTGTCTCTTATGAGCGGATATACGGTTGGAGCGGATGGTGTTGTGACGGAGGTGAACTATAAATACTTTCTTAACTTTACAGAGTTGTGCTGGCCTGTGTTGATGTTGGCCGGGGGTGTGATATGTGTACTTGCAGGACTCGCTGCTGCTATATTGGGATTGTGTAACAGAAATGAGTCATTCCCGTTTTTGATAACCGGGCTTGGGGTTGTATTGGCTGTATGGAGCATCCTTATATGTGCTGCCCTCAATAATACGGCATACTTTCCGTCTACGGTAGATCCGCAGAGTTCGCTTACTCTATTTAATAGTTCATCCTCTCTGTTTACCCTTAAGACAATGTTTTACGTATCGTTACTGATACCTTTTGTTATATGGTATGTTGCGGCTATGTGGCGCAAACTAAGATGATCTTTATTGGCGTTGGCCTTAATTTAGTCGAAAGTGTATAGTTTATAGTGTATAGACAGCATTATAAAAGTTAAGAGTTGAGGGTTTATAGTGTATAGAGTGCATAGAAAGTTAAAGCTAAAGTTATCAACTAATTAACTGATTATAAACTTTTAACTTTTAACTATAAACTAATATGGCGTTGGCTTTGGCTGGTTGAAGTGTAGGGAAGGGTATAGAGGGTATAGAAAGTATAGAAAGCCAAAGCTAAAGCCAAGGCTGATTGTATATGCTAATGAAAAAGCATTAATAAAGCAAAAAAAATACAGACATTGTAACAATAGATTTAAACTTATGCTAACTTTGCGGGCTGTTAACGATTCCTGTACGGTAATCGTTGGCTGTTTCTTAACCAAAAGCTATTATATCTATGTTCCAAAAACTTATTGACCTGTCTGTGAAATTAGTAAGACGCTATTTACCGGATCCTTTCGTCTTTGCTATCCTATTAACTCTCGTTGCTGCATTATGTGCAATTTTCATTACAAACCAAACGCCATTAGAGGTTGTTCAAAACTGGGGCGATGGTCTGTGGAGTCTGCTTGGTTTTGCAATGCAGATGGCGCTCGTGATTGTATGTGGTTCTGCTTTAGCGGATGCCCCGCTTGTAAAGAGATTTCTTAGTAAAATAGCATCTAATATCACTACCCAGCTTGGCGCAATTGCGGTTACCACTTTTGTCGCCTCTGTTGCCTGTTGGATAAACTGGGGCTTTGGACTTATCGTTGGTGTTATCTTCGCAAAAGAGATTGCCAAACAGGTTAGGACTGTAGACTACAGGTTGTTGATAGCCAGTGCATACAGTGGATTTGTAGTTTGGCATGCGGGACTATCTGCATCTATTCCTTTAGCTATGGCTACAGCAGGCCCAACATTAACAGAGGTGTCGCGAGGCTGTATTACAAAGGCTATTCCTATTGCAGAGACAATTTTTGCTACACATAATATAATTATAGTAGTTGTTGTCATTCTGGCACTTACTCTTATAAATTCGTTAATGCATCCAAAACCGGAGAGGGCGTTCTGTATAGATGTAAATCTCCTCATAGAGGAAAAAGATTGTGAAATAGAGAAGAATTCGCCCGCTGAAAAGCTTAACGATAGTAAAATTTTGTCGGGAATAGTAGCGTTAATAGGTATAACATATTTAGTGGTGAAATTGGGGTTCCTTGGTGGTGGATTTGATCTTAATACAGCAATTTTGGTCTTCTTGTTGTTGGGGGTAATATTCTACGGCTCACCTATAAGATATGTGAACGCCATTGGCAAGGCAAGTAGTAGTTGTGCCGGAATTATACTTCAGTTCCCGTTTTATGCCGGAATCATGGGTATTATGACCTGCTCCTCTGCAGATGGAATATCGTTGGCGGGAGCAATAAGCGAAGCATGTATCTCCATTGCAAATCAGACTACTTTTCCGTTACTTTCGTTCCTAAGTGCTGGTTTGGTTAACGTATTCGTACCAAGCGGTGGTGGACAGTGGGCTGTTTAGGGTCCCATAATGATACCTGCAGGAGTTGAGCTTGGTGTTAATCCTGCAATTACAGGTATGGCAATTGCATGGGGCGATGCATGGACAAATCTTATTCAGCCGTTCTGGGCTCTTCCGGCTCTTGCAATAGCCAAATTGGATGCAAAGGATATTATGGGGTATTGCCTTATAGATCTCTTTGTTGTGGGAATTATTGTTTGTGCCGGCTTTGTATTGCTGATGCTGTAACAAGTTTGAAAAGATGATGTATCTAAGTCCAATGCCAAATGTGAGTTAATAGTTGAGGGCTTATTGTTTATTGAAAAAAGCTTTGGCATTGGCGTTTGCGTTGGCCTTTTGTGGATAGAAGGTAAAGAGAGTATAGAAGGCTTTAGCGTTAGCAATTTTTTAAAAGTAAGAAGGGTAGAGAGAGTAAAGAAGGATAAAGCCAAAGCTAAGGCCAAAGCTAAAACAGAAATTTAGAATTAAATGAACAAGGTTGTAACTTGCGAATACAAGGCTCCTTGCGGAATGCTTGTGCTTGGAGATTATAATGGCAAACTCTGCATGTGTGACTGGGTAAATGGAAGTGATAAAGAGTTTAATGACAGGCGTATAAAAAACGCACTTAATGCAGAGTTTGTGGAGGAGATTTCACCACTTATAGAGAGGGCTGTTCTGGAGCTTGACGAATATTTTAACAGGGAAAGGAAAGAATTTGATATTCCGCTACTGTTTGTGGGCAGTGACTTTATGAAACGTGTATGGAATGAGCTGCTTAATATTCCGTATGGCACAACAATCTCGTATGGTGAGCAGGCAAAGCGTATAGGAAATCCTAAGGCTGCACGGGCTGTTGGCGGTGCCAATGGGCGTAACCCCATATCCATTTTTGCTCCGTGTCACAGGGTGGTTGGAAGCAATGGGCTGCTTACCGGGTATGGTGGGGGAATTGAGGTGAAGCGTTTCTTACTAAATTTGGAGACTCATCCAGAATTTGACTTATCAAATATCACCAAATTGAGTAATATATTGGGCTAAAAGTTACCGATTACACAACTTTAGATGTAGATATAGCTATTTTTATTCAATTAGAACACTGTATTGAATAAAATAGGTAATATTTTGTTCAATATAGGTGGTGCAGTTGCTAACGCAACGCAATAGGTTGGCCTCTCGCCCAAAGACAAACAAAAATAGCCGAGAAAATCTCGGCTACCTTGTGATCCGTTTGGGGCTCGAACCCAAGACCCCAACATTAAAAGTGTTGTGCTCTACCAACTGAGCTAACGAATCATCCCGTTTGGGACGGCAAAGTTAGATATTTTTTTTGTTTTTCCAAAAATTATTCTCCACTTTTGAATCCAAATGGAGTTAGTTGTTGTAATCTTTTAGTGTAAATGTTGTTTGCAGTTTGTTTATGAGAGATTTGCATTTGGAAATAGATAACTATTTGGGAGAACGGAATCTGTTGTTTAAAAGAGATGCTGTCCATCCGTTTGTTACAAATGTTTTGCTTCCCGATAACTCCTCTTTTTCTCTTTTTGATGATAGGTGGGCCTGTCAACGTACTTTGATTGAGGGTATTATAACCAGCCGAAGTGGTAAAGGCGAATCTGTTTTTGCAAGAAAATGCAAAATACTTGTATCAGACATAGATAATCTCCGGAAGTTTAAAGATTTTTTAGAAAAATATCATTTTTATGGTAATGCTAAGGCAAAGTATTACTTTGGACTTGAATATAATAATGGTTTGGTTGCAGTCGCGTCATTTTCACAGTCGAGGCCATTGCCAAGAAATAATTCATGTTTCTCATGTGAGCGTATAAAGAATGTTCCCAAGGAGCTTAATCCTCTGTATAAAAATGTTTTCAATAATATTCCATCATCTTTAGACAATTGTGCAAAACAAAATGTTATATATGATAAAATCATTATGGTAGATTCATATGAGTGGGTTCGTTATGCTTCTCTTCCCGGAGTAAGAGTTGTTGGCGGGATGGGCAGGTTGCTTAAGGAGTTTGAAAGGAGGGTTTGTAGGGAAGCGGAAAATATTACTGGAAGGCCGTACGAAATAATGAGCTATGCAGATTTGGAGTTTTCTGGTGGAGACACATATAAAAAACTTGGTTTTTTGGAGTGCGGAATAAGACAACCTGTTGAATTTGCTGTAATTGCAGATACTTACGAAAGGGTTCCCTTATTAAGACTCGGACAAAAAAAAGAAGGTGCAATTCTGTACACCTTCCATAATCTTGGCAGTTTGAAATATATAAAACCGTACAATCTTTAATCTATTCTCGTGCAGTTCCTCTCCTTGTTGAGGCCAACGGTTATTATATCTCCAGATTTAATGCTTCCCGATATAATCTTCTCCGCAAGCGGATCCTCTACATACTTTTGTATAGCTCTCTTTAAGGGACGTGCTCCAAATTGTGAGTCGTAGCCGACCTCTGCAACAAATCTCTTTGCCTGAGGTGTTATCTTTAGCTTGTATCCGGCCTCCTCAACCCTGGTATACAGCCCTTTAAGTTCTATATCGATAATCTTGGCAATATCATCTTTAGTGAGTTTGTTAAAGGTTATCTGCTCGTCTAACCGATTAAGGAATTCCGGTGTGAAAGCCTTTTTAAGGGCCTTGTCTATAATCTTTTTAGAGGCCTCGTTCTCGTTGTTGTTAGATGATGTGGCAAATCCAAGCCCGCTCCCAAAATCTTTAAGTTCCTTTGTGCCAATATTCGATGTTAGGATAAGTACTGTGTTGCGGAAATCTATATATTTGCCTGTGCTGTCTGTAAGCCTTCCCTCATCCAAAACCTGCAATAACAGGTTGAATATGTCCGGATGGGCTTTTTCAACCTCATCCAATAGCACAACCGAATATGGCTTGTGCCTTACCCGCTCGGAGAGCTGGCCACCATCATTGTATCCAACATATCCCGGAGGTGCTCCAATGAGACGGCTCACAGAGTATTTCTCCATATATTCGCTCATGTCTATCCTTATGAGGTTATCGGCAGAGTCAAACATATACTGAGCCAATACTTTGGCCAATTGGGTCTTTCCAACTCCTGTAGGACCAAGGAAGAGGAATGTGCCAATGGGCTTGTTGGGGTCTTTTAATCTGGCGCGGTTGCGCTGTATTGCTTTGGTAACCTTGTCAACGGCATCATCCTGCCCAATTATAAGCTCTTTGAGGCGTTGTCCCATGTTAAGCAGTTTGTTTGTCTCGCTTTGGGCTATTCTGTTTACAGGAATGTTTGTAGACATACTGAGCACTATGGCAATATCCTCCTCGGTTACTGTTGTAGGTGTTTTTGCAAGTTTATCCTCCCAATTCTTCTTGTACTTTTCTATCTCGGCAGTTCTCTCTTTTTCAAGATCTCTGTACATGGCAGCTTTCTCAAAGTTAAGAGTGTCAACCGCCTCCTTTTTGTTTGCCTTGAGAACCTCAAGCTCCTTTTCCAACTGTGTGAGTTTCTTTGGAATTTTCAGGTTCTTGAGATGTGCACGGCAACCTGCCTCATCCATTACATCTATGGCTTTGTCGGGAAGATTCCTATCTGTAATATATCTTTCACTTAATCTTATGGCGGCTTTCAGTGCTTCGTCTGTATATATTGCGTTATGGTGCCTCTCGTATCTCCCCTTTATACTCTCTAAAATTGAGAGTGTCTCCTTAAAGTTGGTAGGTTCCACCATTATCTTCTGGAAGCGTCTTTCCAAAGCTCCGTCTTTCTCTATAAACTGCCTGTACTCATCTAACGTGGTTGTTCCTATACATTGTATTTCACCCCTCGCAAGTGCCGGCTTCAACATATTTGCGGCATCTAAAGAGCCGGCAGAACCTCCTGCGCCAATCAGGGTGTGCATCTCATCTATGAATATAATGATCTCCGGGTGTGACGACAATTCGTTTATTATAGCTTTCATCCTCTCCTCAAACTGCCCTCTGTATTTGGTGCCGGCCACTATAGAACCTATATCCAAGGAGATGAGTTTCTTGTTTTGAAGTGCCGGTGATACGACACCTTGCGATATTCGTATGGCAAGCGCCTCTGCTATTGCGGATTTACCTACCCCCGGTTCTCCTATAAGCACCGGATTATTCTTCTTTCGTCTTCCTAAAATCTGAGCCAGCCTCTCTATCTCTTTTTCTCGCCCTACAACCGGATCTAATTTTCCGTCTGCTGCTGCTTTTGTAAGATCATAGCCGAAACTCTCCAAAACAGGAGTTGAGCTTCTGTTAGAGTGCTTTATATTGTTATTTGCCTGTTTGTCCTCGCTCTGTTCACTTGTATATTCGCTACTCATCTTTTTGTCTGTTATGTTTTCATTGGTATTGGCACTGCGCACGGCATACTCCTTAATGGTGTCGTATGTAATATTCCTCTCCTCAAGGAACAACTGTGCTTTTGAGCTGTCTGTCCTGAGTATGGCCAACATAAGGTGCACTGAATCAGGTTTGGCGGATTTTAACGCCCTTGCCTCCAAAAACATAATTTTAAGGGCATTTTCACTTGGCTTGGACAGCACTATTTTATCTTCGTTTTCGTATGAAATAATCTCATTGTTATCTATAGCGTTCTCAATGTCGGCTTTAAGGTCGTCCAAATCAACGCCGGCTTTGCGCATAAGTTCAACAATACGATTATTCCTGTGCCTTAATATTCCAAGGACCATATGATCTGTATTGATAAAATAACTTCCAAGCCGCATTGCCTCCTCTTTGGAGTAGGAGAGTATACCATTTACCTCATTGGAAAATATCAACTGCATCTGTGCTCTATTTTTTGCGCTAAAATAGCAATTATAGTTCTTCAATTCAAAAAAAGTAGTAATTTTGTACGTTAATTTTGGATGTTCGCACATCCTGTTTTTATTGTAATAATATACGTATTGCATATATGGAATTAGATCAGATACACGGCAGAATACAGAAGATCAATATTGAGGATCAGATGAAGAGCGCGTACATAGATTACTCTATGTCTGTTATTGTTGCCAGGGCTTTGCCGGACGTGAGGGATGGATTGAAACCTGTTCAGAGAAGGGTACTGTATGGAATGAGTGAGTTGGGACTTACCTCCGGAGGACAGTATAGAAAGTCTGCCCGTATTGTTGGAGATGTAATGGGTAAATATCACCCACATGGAGATTTGAGTATATATGAAACTATGGTAAGAATGGCTCAGGATTGGAGTCTTAGGTACCTGTTGGTAAAAGGACAGGGTAACTTTGGCTCGATAGATGGTGATTCACCTGCGGCCATGCGTTATACGGAGGCAAGATTCAATTCTCTTTCCGAGGAGGTTCTTGCAGATCTGGAGAAGGATACTGTAGATTTTGTAAACAACTTTGATGATACTCTTAAAGAGCCTGTTGTTTTGCCGGCGAAAGCACCGCTTTTGCTGCTTAACGGAGCATCCGGTATTGCTGTAGGTATGGCAACAAATATGGCTCCGCATAATCTTGGAGAGGTTTGCAGCGCCATATATGCCTATATAGATAACAACGATATTACGGTTGATGAGTTGATGCAGCATATAAAGGGACCGGATTTTCCTACCGGCGGTATTATCCAGGGTCTGCAGGGAATAAAGGATGCTTTTGAAACCGGAAGAGGCAGAATCGTTGTAAGGGCAAAGACAGAGATTGAGGTTGCGGCTAACGGAAGAGAGACTATTGTTGTAACAGAGATACCTTATATGGTAAACAAGCGTGAGCTTATAGAGAAGATTGCCGAACTTGTTGAGGACAAGAAGATAGATGGTATATCGTATGTGAATGATGAGAGTGACAGGCAGGGAATGCGTATAGTTATACGTCTTAAGATGGGTGCTGTTGCAAATGTTGTACTAAATATGCTTTTCAAGTACACTGCAATGCAGTCCGGCTTCTCTGTAAACAATATTGCTCTTGTAGATGGAAGACCACGTCTTCTTAATATGAAGCAACTTATAAAGTATTATGTAAGGCACAGGCATGATGTAATTGTAAGGAGAGCGCAGTTTGATCTTAAGAAAGCGGAGGCACGTGCTCACATAGTTGAAGGTTTGCTAAAAGCTTTAGACTTTATAGATGAGGTGATAGCAATAATAAGGGCTGCAAAAACGGTAGACGAGGCGAAGCAGGGGTTGATAGACAGGTTTGCATTTACCGATATTCAGGCATCTGCAATTGTAGAGATGCGTTTGAGACAGCTCACAGGTTTGGAGAGAGACAAGCTTACTGCAGAGTATGACGAGTTGATGAAGACAATAGCATATCTTAAGGAGGTTCTTGCAAATTATGGCTTGCAGATGCAGATTATTAAGGATGAATTGGCGCAGCTTCAGGCTAAATATGGTGATGAGAGAAGAACTAAGATAGAGATGACTGCAGATGACTTTAACCCTGAGGATTTTTATGCAGATGAGGATGTGGTCATTACAATATCCCACATGGGGTATATCAAGAGAACCCCTTTGGCTGAATATAAATTACAAAACAGAGGTGGTATAGGTACCAAAGGAAGTACCACTCGAGATGAGGATTTTATAGAACATATATATGTGGCCAATATGCACAGTACAATGCTGTTCTTTACAAGGAATGGTAAATGTTTCTGGCTTAAAGTATATGAAATCCCGGAGGGAAGCAAGACATCTAAAGGTCGTGCAATACAGAATGTTATCAATATTGAGAACGAAGATAAAGTTTGTGCGTACATTAATGTCAAGAACCTTAACGATGAGGAGTATATAAATTCTCATTATATAGTTCTTGGTACTAAACGCGGCATTGTAAAGAAGACTACGTTGGAGGCATACTCAAGGCCAAGGACAAATGGAGTTTATGCAATAACCATTAAGGATGGGGATGAACTGCTTGAGGCTATGATGACGGATGGTAATTCGCAGATTCTGATTGCAGGACATGATGGCCGATGCGTTAGATTCAACGAGGAGGATGCAAGGGCTATAGGTAGGGTAGCTGCCGGTGTAAGAGGTATAACAATCGAGGATTCAGATGAGGTTATCGGCATGATTTGTGTTAGCCCTAAGAAAGAGTCAGAGGATAAACATACAATTTTGGTTGTAAGTGAAAATGGATATGGCAAAAAATCCGAACTCGACGATTACAGGCTTACCAACAGAGGTGGAAAGGGTGTAAAAACGCTGAATATAACTGAGAAAACAGGAAAGCTTATAGCTTTGAAGGATGTGACAGATGATAAGGATCTTATGATTATCAATAAGTCCGGAATCACCATTAGGATGGCTGTCTCAGATATAAGGGTAGCCGGACGTGCTACTCAGGGTGTTAAATTGATTAATATAAGGGAAGGTGACAGCATAGCTGCTGTATGTGTTGTCAATAAATCGGAGGATAAGTTGCAGGATTCTCAGTCTGATGCAGATACAGAAGAGAAAACTGTAAACAATGATAATAAAGAGTAAATTACAATTAAAAACTAACGATAATGAGAAAAGTATTATTAGGCTTGGCAGTATTGCTTTCTGCAACTGTAGCAAGCGCGCAGACTAAAAACTTGGAAAAGGCATTGGCCGATACCCAGAATGCTAAAAAGGCAGAAAATCCTGCTACATGGGTTAAGCTTGGTGCTGCTTATATGGATGCTTATGATATTCCTACAAAGGGAGTATGGCAGGGTGCTTCTCAGATGGAGGTTAAGATGATTCTTAAAGATCAGCAGATTCTTAGCTCAACTCAGGAGGAGATAGCCGGTGTCAGCTATAATGTTGATGAGTATGCAGACAAAAAACTTTACTATAACGAAGCCGGTCAGCTACAGGCATGGATCGTAACAAAACCGGTAGTGGCAGGAAACGCACTATTGCTCTCTTTGGATGCATTTGTAAAGGCAAATGAGAAGGATGCGAAGAAATCTCAGACAAAAGCTATTGAGGAGAACATGACTTCATTGAAGGATAAATTTGTTAATGAGGCTATGAACTACTACACAATCGGTGACTACAAGAATGCGTCTGAGAATTTTGAGAACTCTCTTAAGGTTTCCGGGAATCCTATACTTGGCTTGGTAGACAGTACTATTATATATTATACAGCTGTTACTGCTGCTATGGCAAAAGAGAACAGCAAGGCCATCAACTATTTTGAAAAATGTCTCTCAATAGGTTATGATATGAACGGAGATGTTCATTCAACATTAGCAGAGAGCTACAAGGCAAGTGGTGATACTCTAAAGGCTAAAGATGTTCTTGCTGCCGGATTTACAAAATACCCTACAAGTCAGAGTATTCTTGTATCTCTTATCAATATTTATCAGGAATCTAACGATGATCCTAATAAGATCCTGGATTTGATAAAAGTAGCGCAGTCAAACGAGCCTAGCAATGCAAGTTTGTATTATGCAGAGGGTAATATCTACAAGAAAATGGGAGAGTATGCAAAGGCATACGCAGCATACGACAAGTCTCTAAGTGTAGATCCTAACTATTTCTTTGCACCGTTTGCTAAGGGTGATTGCTACTATTCAGAGGCTCTTGATTATCAGAACAAGGCAAATTATGAGAGAGATGATGCAAAGTATGAGGAGTACATAAAACTTATGGAGGCTGCTCTTGAAAACGCAATTGAGCCTTTTGAGAAGGCATTCTCAATCACTCAGGATAAGGATTTCCAGGTTGCTTGCGCAGAGTATCTTAAGAATATCTTCTTCCGTTTCCGTGACAAGAGTGAAGAGTACAAGGCTAAATATGACAAATACAACGATTTTACATCACAGGCAAGATAGAAACAAAATGCAAGTATATAAGGAAAAAAGAGAGGGTAACCTCTCTTTTTTTATATTTTGTCGGTGAGCTTTTGCACAATCTTAAAATTGGAAAGGAACTCCTTGGCAAACACTCTTATTACCGTATAGGCGGGTATGGCTATAAGCATTCCTATAATTCCACCTATATGGCCTGCTATAAGGATGACAAGAAAAATCTCAAGAGGGTGGGCTTTTACGCTGTTTGAGTAGATATAGGGCTGTAGTATTGCAACATCTACAAGGTGAACGCCAAAGAAGCAGAATACCAAAATTATGAATGTTAATCCCAAATTTACATCAATGCCGCTATGATAAATGGCAATAGTGCCTAAAAATGAACCTATTACATTACCTATGACAGGACCTATGTATGGCACTACATTTATTACTCCTGCAAAAAAACCGAGCACTACGGCTAATTGAAAATTTACCCCACCAATGACTGTAAGAGCAATTGTATTTAGAATTGTAATTATTATTGTTTCAATGCTTATTCCTGTAAAATAACGCACAAGCAAAATATTAATACTGTTTAGTGCTCGTTTTGCATTTTCTTCATATTTATTGGGGACAAAGACCATTATCATGTTAGGGAATATACTCTTGTCCTGGAGGAAAAAGTAACATACGAAAATAACCGTGAATCCGTCAACAAGCAGATTAACAACAAATGAGGCAATGGAGTTAAAGGCATTTGTAAACATAGAAAAGTTTATTATCTGCTTTATGTTTGCTATTATCATACTCTGAATGGTAATCTCCTTGTTCATTGTAGGGAAGGTGTTGTGTAAGATCGTATTATATTCATCTAACGGCTCTTTTAACCTATCGGCAAGCAGATCGAAGTTTATAGAGGAGATCTCTCCAATGACATTTCCTACAATAGGGGCAAGAAAACAGATAACCAACACTATAACGGTAAGCAGCGCCACAAGCGTTAGAAGGGAGGCAAAAGACGGCGGCATATTAAATTTGCCTATCTTTATCTTTATAAACAGTTTCATTAGCGGTTGCCCTATAATGGAGAGAAAAGCGGCAATAAGTATGCTTATTACTATACCGCTAAAATACCATGTTACAAATCCTATTGCAATGATTGTGGCGGCAATAAGGATATATCTTGCTAATTTGTTCATGTATCTGTATTAAAAATTTTATACAATTATGTGGGAGACAAAATTAGTAAAGCCTTTTTTAAAATAACAATATAACTGCAAAATAGATCTCAAAATAGCTTTACATAAGGCCATAATAGTTTATTATTGGAATGAAATAGCTATCTTTGGAGAAGATTATAAACTAAATATCATATAAACATTAACAATAATGACTAAAAGACTTATTTACTTGACAATTTTGGCGCTTGTGTCTTTTAATTTGTGCGCTGACGAGGGAATGTGGCTACCGTCGCAGATAGCCCAACGTATAAAGGATATGCAGAGCAAGGGCCTCAATTTGTCGGCGGAAGACATTTACAGTATTAATGGTTCATCAATAAAGGATGCCATAGTACATTTTGGAGGAGGATGTACCGGAGAGCTTATATCTCCAAACGGATTGCTTATTACCAACCATCATTGCGGATTCAGCCAGATTCAGTCTCACAGTTCTGTGGAGCACGATTACCTCAAAAACGGCTATTGGGCAGAGACACTAAAGGACGAACTTCCAAACAAGAGCCTTGTAGTATCCTTTTTGGATAATATGAAAGATGTTACCTCAAGCGTGCTTAAAGGTGTGAAAGCCAAAATGACAGAGGAAAAGAGGAATGCTTTAATAAAGAAGAATACCAATAAAATTTTGGATTCTGTATATGCAACAAAAGGCAAAGGGCTTATGGCCAGAGTTTTGCCTCTATATTATGGAAACCAGTATTTTCTATATGTATATAAAGTTTACCCGGATGTAAGATTAGTTGGCGCTCCGCCTGCAAGTATAGGAAAATTTGGTGGAGATACAGATAACTGGATGTGGCCTAGACATACAGGAGACTTCTCTCTGTTTAGAATATACGCAGATGAGAACAACGAACCTGCTGAGTATTCACCAAATAATGTTCCTTTTAAGGCAAAGAGATTCTTTACAATAAATGCAAGCGGCATAAAGGAGGGCGATTTTACAATGGTTTATGGCTATCCGGGAAGAACAAACGAGTATCTGCATTCAGATGCGGTAAGACAGATTGCATATGTATCGAATCCTGCCAAAATTAAGTTAAGGACAAAGATTTTGGATATACAGAAGCGTGAAATGGAGAAAGATAATGCAGTGAGAATAAAGTATGCCTCCAAGAACGCATCAGTTGCTAATGCATGGAAAAAATGGCAGGGTGAGATGAAAGGAATAAAGAGACTTAACACCGTGGCTGAAAAACAGGAGTATGAGAGGCTATTCACAGAGTGGGCTAAAGAGAAGCCTGCATATAACGGAATTATTGAGAGATTCCATGAACTGTATACGTCTGTTTCAGAAATATGGTTGGTTGAGGATTATCAAAAAGAGGCGCTGAATGCCGTGGAACTTATTAAGTATGCAGGAGGCAATGGCCAAAACAGAGAACTTTTTGAAAAGGATTATTACAAGCCTATAGATAAGGATGTGTTCATAGCTCTGTATAGCACATACGCAGAGGATGTTCCTCAGAAGTACCAGTCTGATTTCTTTAAGTCGCAGATTGAAAAATTCGGCTCGGTAGAGAAATGGGCAGATGATCTTTACTCATTTGATACTCTTCCCGACAGTGCAGCCATGGCTAAAGCCAAAGAGATATATGATGAGACAAACAGTTACTTTAAAGCGAACTTGGCACCAAAAATTAAAACTGTCTTTAATGAGATCAACCTTCTTTACCGCACATATATGAAGGCACAGATAGAGTATAATGAGGCAACTAACGGAAACAGAGTATTTTATCCAGATGCTAACTCTACTTTAAGGGTTGCTTACGGCAATGTTAAAGGGTATAGCCCGTCTGATGCCGTATACTATACACCGGTATCTACATTAGACGGTATTATGCAGAAGGACAACCCTAACATATACGATTATGATGTTCCCAAGAAGTTAAGACAGCTCTATGCTTCAAAAGATTTTGGAAGATGGAATGTTAATGGAACAGTACCTGTAGCATTTATTGCTACAAACCATACGACAGGGGGAAATTCCGGCAGCCCGGTTATTGACAAAGATGGAAAGCTTATAGGTGTTAATTTCGACAGAGTGTGGGAAGGTACAATGAGCGATGTGGTATTTGATCCTGATTATTGCAGAAATATTGCCTTGGATATAAGATATGCACTTTTCCTTATAGATAAGTTGGCCGGAGCACAACGCCTGTTGGATGAGATGGTAATAGAGTAAATTAAAAGAGGGTCACATCAAAGTGATGTGACCCTCTTTAAGCCTATGTAACCTTAAATTACTTTTTCGCTGGTCTTCCGTGCGCCGGAGCGACGTTAATGGTGCGTCCCATGTATTCTGCACCATTAAGCTCTTTAATAGCTCTCATAGCCTCATTTTCGTTAGGCATCTCCACAAACCCGTATCCTCTGGACCTGTGAGTTTCCTTGTTCATAATAATCCTAGATGAAGTAACTTCACCGTAGGTTGCAAATAGAGCCGCTAAGTCCTCTTTCTTAGCACTAAAGCTCAGACTTGAAACAAAAATGTTCATTGTACTAATAATAATTGTTTTTGGTAGTTCTGTTTCTCCTATACATCCGCAAAGCTATGTAAAATAATACGAAAAATAGAATATATTTTTAATAATATTTATTTAAAATCTTAAAAACTTTTAGCGTAAAATTAGTTTCCTAATAAATTTATAATATATAATAACAGGTCAAACAACAGCGTAAGAAGCCTTTCCATGCAGTGGAACAAAACAAGTGGACGCTGTAGAATCAAGGTGCAGATAGAGAAATATATTATTATTGAAACTAATGGGACAGCCACTATATTGCCTAAAATAAACACAGGTGGGATACTGCCAAAATAGAACAGACTTATTGGAAACGTTGAGATTTGGCAAGATAATGTTATAGATGAAAGATTCAAAAGGTATAGTATAGGCTTAGGCAGATTGAAATTCCCTATGCAGCTTTTAAGATATGGGTATATATAGAAAATGCCAAACATGGCGGCAAAGGACAATTTGAACCCTGCTTCAAATATAGAATCCGGAGCAAGTAAACTTAGTACAAATGCAGTTGTAAGCAGAACATTGCCTTTAGAAATATTTATCAATGCTCTTTTACTTATGCTGTATATGGTTATCATTACGGCTGCGCGCATTACAGAACTGCTTGAACCGGATATTATAGCATACAGTATAAGTGCCATACAGCATATAGATGGATGTACCCATTTGGCTTTAAGGCACTTTAACGGATATAATGCATAATGTATCATTGAATATACAATACCGGCATGAAGTCCCGAAAGCGCGAACAAATGGAGCGTACCTGTTTTTATGAAAAGGTCCTTCTCTGCATTGGGAATGCCGCTCCTGTCCCCAAAGAGCAGAGCCTTTATATAATATGAGTATTTAGAAGATATACCATCACACATATCAGTGCATTGTTGTTTTATGCAGATTATAAGATCGCTTTTTATCTCTATTATGTTTGTATTATAGAAGTGATGGGAATTATAGCCCAAAATGAAAAGAAGAACGACTGCCGAATAAAAAATATTGTCATACTGCCTGTTATATAAGTAATATGTCATTAATGATAGCAACAATAATGGCAATATAACTGCAATTATGACGTAATTGAATGTAGTAAAGTTATGTACATTGTCATTTGAAAAGGAAAAGCAGAGTTTTGATACTGCAATTCCTGCAAGAAAAGGAAATAGATAATATTTTGTTTTGTCTCCCCACATATCCGGCTGCAAAATTTTTCTTAAAAGTAGTAAAATTGATATATATTTGCAAATATGGGAAAAAAGATAGCATTTATAGTTAATCCAATCTCAGGAACATCTCACAAGGAAAAGATTGTGGAATATCTCCGTTCCAGATTAGATGGTAGCTCCATCTGGAACGCTGTATATTACACAACAACATCTGCGCAGGATCCGTTTAATGCTGCCGAAAGATTTAAAAATGAGGGATTTGATGTTGTTGTAGCTATAGGTGGAGACGGTACTGTCAATCAGATTGCAAAAGCGCTTATAGACAGTGATGTAAGGCTTGGAATTATACCTGTTGGTTCTGGGAACGGAATGGCAAGACACCTTAGAATTCCTATGCTGTACCAAAAAGCCGTAGATGTTATCTTAGATGACAAATATAAGGAAATAGATGCGGGGAAGATAAATGATCAATATTTCTTCTGCACGGCAGGGCTTGGTTTTGAGGCTGTTGTAGGGGCTAAATTCAACAGTGCGGGTACAAGAGGACTTTTTACGTATATGGAGACGTGCACTAAAGAATATTTGAAGTATAGACGTGAACATTATGAGATAGATATAGATGGACATATATTCTCAACAAAAGCTTTTCTTATTACTTTTGCCAATTGTGCCCAATGGGGTAATAATGCATTTATAGCTCCTGCAGCGGATGCATCCGACGGAATGTTAGATATGGTAATATGGAAAAGGGCGCCTCTTGTCTATATGCCTGTGCTTACGGCGGAGCTTTTCCTAAAAACCATCATGTATTCTGAGTATATAGATACATACAGATGTAAGAGGGTTGTAATACGACGTGAGCGCGATGGACTGATTCAATTTGACGGAGAGAGCAGTTCTATGGGGAGGGATATAGTTGCTACAATTCACCCGAAAGCGTTGAAAGTAATAGTGTCATCCCTTACAGAATCTGTATGATTGTTTTAATTAGTGTAAGTTTTTTATGTAATTACGCTAAATATATATATATTTGTTATACAATTTGAGCTATTTATTAATAAACTGTTTGGGTTCTATGCCTAAAGCATAGGATTCGGGCGGTTCTAAAGTATGTTTGTATGGTAATATTAGTGCTGAACTGTGGAAGTTCATCTTTGAAGTATCAGGTTTTGGACATGAAATCTGATTCCGATTATTCTCTTCTGGCTAAAGGTCTTGTTGAACGTATCGGATTAGAAATTGGCGAAATAACTCATAGAGTACAGGGTAAGGATAAGTTTGTGATTGATGCCCCGATTCCAAATCACACAGAGGGTATCAAGAGTGTGTTGGATCTGCTTGTTTCTCCGGATCATGGGGTATTAGGTTCATTGAAGGAGATTAATGCTGTTGGCCATAGAGTTGCTCATGGAGGAGATATTTTCAATAGTAGTAAAGTAATTCACAGTGAGGTAATAGAGGGTATTGAAAAATGCTGCGAACTTGCGCCTTTGCACAACCCTGCAAATCTTTTAGGTATAATGGCAGTGAGATCTCTGCTTCCGGAGGTTCCGCAAGTGGCAGTTTTTGATACTTCATTCCATCAGACTATGCCGGAAAAGGCATATATGTACCCAATCCCATACGAGTATTATGTAAGGGACAAGGTCCGCAGATATGGATTCCATGGTACAAGTCATAGGTTTGTTGCTGAAAAATCTGCTAAAATTGCCGGTATAGACTTCAATAACTCAAAAATCATAACTTGCCACCTTGGAAATGGCGGTTCTGTTACAGCTGTTCTTAACGGTGAGTCTGTAGATACATCCATGGGCTTTACCCCAATGGAAGGTGTTGTAATGGGTACAAGATGCGGCAGTATAGATCCGGGCATCATACCATTCCTTGAGTCTAAATACGGAATGGATGATAAGGCTGTAAGCAAAGTACTTAATAAAGAGAGCGGATTCCTTGGCATTTCCGGAGTTTCATCAGATGCAAGAGATGTTGAGAGTGCAGCAGAGGCCGGTAATAACAGAGCGCAGCTTACATTGGATATGTTCCGTTACAGTGTCATAAAATATATAGGTGCGTATGCTGCAGTAATGAACGGTGTAGATCTTATTGTATTTACCGGAGGTATAGGGGAGAATGATCCGGATACCAGAGATGCGGTTTGTTCACAACTCGGTTACCTTGGAGTTGATTTTGATAAATCTGCCAACGACGGGGTAAGAGGTAAGGATGTTGTCCTCACAAAACCGGGATCTAAGGTTGTTGTTACAACAGTGACAACAAATGAAGAGCTTGTTATAGCTCAAGAAACAATGAAACTTGTAAAATAAACTTATAACACAATATTAATTAATATGATTTCAAATTTCGAAGAGCTATTTGAACAGCTCAGGAATAAACCAAAGAAAAAATTGGTTGCCGCATGGGCTGTTGATGACCATACAATCACAGCTGTATCCCTTGCCATAAAAGCAGGAATAGTGGATGGTATTCTTGTTGGTGATGAGAAGATGATTAACCAGGTTTGTACACAGGAGAATATAGACCCGTCTATATTCACAATTATTCCTAATGATAACGAACTAAAATCTATAGCACAGGCTGTAGAGATGGTTAAGAACGGAGATGGTGATATTCTAATGAAGGGCCTTTGCAGTACAGACAAGTATATGAGAGGTATTCTTAACAAAGAGAAAGGTCTGTTACCTCCAAAGGCTGTGTTGAGCCACGTTGGACTCGTTTACAACCCTAATTACCATAAGTTCATCATTATGACAGATATGGCTGTAATTCCTGCTCCGGATTTTAAGCAGAAAATAGCCATGACAAACTATGTGGTAAATACTGCAAAGGCTCTTGGTATCGCAAAACCAAAAGTTGCCATGATAGCCGCAACAGAGCAGATGCTTGTTGGAATGCCTGCATGTGTTGAGGCTGCAATGATTGCAAAAATGAGCGAAAGAGGCCAGATAGCAGGTTGCTATATTGATGGTCCTTTAGCTTTGGATGTAGCTCTTTCTCAGGAGGCTGTTGCAATAAAGAAACTTGTAAGCCCTGTAGCAGGTGACGCAGATTGCTTGGTATTCCCTAATATAGAATCTGCAAACGTATTTTATAAGACCAATTCACAACTATGTAAAGGAGTTAAACTTGCTGCAATGGTGGCGGGCGCACAGGCTCCATGTGTCCTTTCAAGCCGTGCAGACAGTATAGACACCAAACTTAACTCAATTGCCCTTGCAGCCATTACTGCTAAATAGAGTATATATGAGAAAATTGATATTGGTAATAAACCCTGGTTCAACTTCAACCAAAATTTCGGTTTATGAGGGTTCAAATGAACTCTTCACTAAGACACTTAGACATACAAACGAAGAGCTATCCCCATACCCCGGTGTTAAAGACCAGAAGTCTTTTAGGACCGGAGAGGTAAAGAAGGCGCTTTGTGAGAACAATATTAAGTTAGAGGACTTGGACATCATTGTAGCTCGCGGTGGTTTGCTAAGACCTATCCCATCGGGCGTATATGGTGTAAATGCACAGATGCTTAATGATGTGGAGAGTGCTTGCTATGGCGAACATGCGAGCAACCTTGGTGCAATGGTGGCAAGTGAGCTTGTATCTGAGATTAAGAGCAGTTTTGCAAAACAGATAAATGCTATTATCGCTGATCCTGTTGTTGTTGACGAACTTGAACCTATTGCAAGGATAACAGGTTTGCCTATCTTCCCTAAGAGGTCTATTTTCCACGCCCTTAACCAAAAGGCTATTGCAAAAAGATATGCCAAAGAGCATGGAAAGGAGTACAAGGATCTTAATCTTATTGTTGCTCACCTTGGGGGTGGTGTCTCTGTTGGAATTCACATGAACGGCAGAGTTGTGGATGTTAATGACGCCCTTAATGGAGATGGCCCTTTCTCACCCGAAAGATCAGGAGCACTTCCGGCTATGCAGGTGGCGGAACTTTGCTTTAGCGGTAAACACACCCTGCCGGAGATTAAGAAGATGATAAACGGAAAAGGTGGTGTTGTAGCTCATCTTGGAACTAACTCATTTGCCGAGGTTGAAAAGAAAGTTGAAGCCGGGGATAAAGATGCTAAGCTCATTTCGGACGCATTTGGTTACAATCTTGCCAAGGCTATTGGCGGTGTTGCTACTGTTGCAGATGGAAAGATTGATGCAATTCTCATTACCGGTGGTATTGCTTATAATACACCTTTGATGAAACAGATTGAGAAGAGAGTCTCTTTCATTGCACCTGTAACTTTGTATCCTGGTGAGGATGAGATGGGTGCTTTGGCATCAAATGCTCTTGCTGTTCTAAATGGAACGGAGGAGATAAAAAACTATTAATGAATACCGATATTTTAATAATAGGAGGGGGGGCAGCCGGATTGTTTTCGGCTGCCTCAACTATTTTATTTTCAAAAGAGAACAATTTAGATTTGCCATCTGTTACCGTTGTTGAGAAGATGAAGCGGTGCGGCAGGAAGATTGGCATCACAGGCAAAGGGCGTTGCAACCTAACCAATACAAAGGGTTGGGAGGATTTTTCTATTCATATTCATCCCGACAAAAACTTTTTCAGGCCGGCTTTTTATGAGATGAGCAATGTTAGAACAATGGAGTTTTTTGAAAAGATAGGACTCCCTTTGGTAAAAGAGCGCGGAGACAGGGTATTCCCGGCATCATACAGAGCGTCTGATGTTACAAGTGTATTGTTGGATTATGTAAAATCCAATGGTGTTAAGGTTGTTACAGGTTTTGAGACTGTAAAAATCATAAACCGGCTTAGTAGACAAAGCTCGGTACCTGTTGAGACAAGGTTTACTGCAGAGTCTTTGTCGGGAAGCAGAATAGAGGCAAAATATCTTATACTTGCCACCGGCGGATTGTCTTATCCAAGCACCGGCTCTACAGGAAGCGGGTATATTTTTGCAAAGGATTTAGGACATAAAATTGTAAATTGTTTTCCATCATTAACGGCTTTAATTCCAAATAATTATAGTAGTTGTACTCTTGGTGGAATCTCACTTAAAAATATCTCTGTATCGTTAATTGTAAACGGAAACAAAGTGAGGGAGGAGTTTGGCGATTTGGATTTTACCACAGACGGAATAGAGGGGCCTATAGGATTTAAAATAAGCAGGGAGGCTGTATATAATCTCAAAATGGGACAGAAGGTATCGTTGAGTTTAGACCTTAAACCTGCGGTATCATACGATAAGTTGAAAAGAAGAATAGAAAAGGAGGTCTCGGAAAAGAGATTGCCTATGAACAAGCTGCTTTTGTCTTATCTGCCAAAGTCTCTTATAGACCCGTTTATGAAACTGCAAAGACCATTGAATTATAATAATCTGCCCGACAAATTAAAGGAATGGAGATTTGTAATTGATTCATGTGTTGGTTATAGAAGGGCTGTGGTTACTGCGGGTGGTGTGGATTTAAAAGAGGTGAACACAAAAACGATGCAGAGCAAGATAGTAGAGGGATTATATTTTGCCGGGGAACTTCTTAATTTAGACGCAGATACAGGAGGTTACAATCTTCAGATAGCATTTTCGACAGGTGCGCTGGCTGCAAAATCCATAGTAAGGGAGATAGCTACCAATTAATGGTTATTTTAATATCGCCAAACGATATTTTAGAGCAACACCCTTCCTGCTTTTTGTCTCTTTTTATAAAATGTTTGTGATTATCCTTTGTATCTGCCTCAAAAAGGATAATGTCACCACTTCTTAGTGTTGAAATGCTTGTGATGTTTGCAATTACCTTTTGATAGCTGCTTATGACGCTTCCTGCAGAAATAATATCACTTGGAGCTATATCAATATTATCTATCTTAAAATTAGGTTTTAGACCGGTAAATTCCTCTTGCGTTATGCATGGTGATATATAAGCGGTGTTATCCAAGGCAGAAGACATGGAGTACATATATGGATTATCCTCTCCACCTATGTTTACGGCTTCCATTTTTATTCCGTAGCCAAAACCGGATATGTATCTATTTGCATATTTCTCTGTAACAGCCTTGGCATTTTTTTCTATTCTTACGTAATAAAAACAGACAACGGCAAACTTATCTATTGATTCAGGACAGAAATAGTCTTTGCTATCCCTGTTGAGGGATGTGTCCGGAGTCGTATAGAAGAACTCGCCATTGTCTTTTATAGTTATAAGATTCACCTTGTTAATCTACTCAGTACAACAATTATACTTAGGGAAAGTTTACAGTTTTTTATAGCTTTGCTTTATCTTATTTTTAGCTTGATCTCTGTAATTACCTTCTTTGTGTCCCTTGTGAAATCACCATCCATCATCCATGAATAGTAACTTGGTTCAACTTTAAATATGTTTTCAACAGATTGCCCCTTATGTTTTCCAAAATTGAAGACGGGGATATCCTTGTCATTGAGGACAATCCTTCCGGCATAATCTACAAATCTTGTCTTTGTAGAGAAGTCTGCAAGCATATCTACATCATTTCTAAGGACATCCGGGTATTTATCCAATTGTGCCTTAAGTACCTCATAAGTAGCCATGGTGTCTGCTTCCGCGCTATGCGCGTTCTCTAGGCTCTTGTTGCAGTAAAATTTATATGCTGCGGAGAGTGTCCTCTGCTCCATCTTATGGAAGATGTTCTGTACATCTACCATTTTACGTTTTCTAAAATCAAAATCTACGCCCGCCCTCAAAAACTCCTCTGCAAGGAGCGGAATATCAAATTTTGTTGAATTATATCCGGCAAAATCGCAGCCCGACATCCATTGCGCAAGACTTTTTGCGATCTCTTTGAATGTTGGGCAATCTTTTACATCCTCATTTGAGATTCCATGAATCCTACGAGCCTCTTCGGAAATAGGAATAGTAGGGTTTATCCTTCTAGTTTTTACTTCATGACTGCCATCCGGGAAAACTTTAACGACAGATATCTCTACGATCCTATCTGTGGCTACATTTAGTCCTGTACTCTCCAAATCAAAGAATAACAGTGGGTTCTTTAAATTAAGCTCCATATATAGTCCCTCCTTAATTTACGAATTGATACGCATAGGCATAAGAAGGGCACATATCTCCTCTTCAGGGTTGTCCTGTACCAAAGGTTGTATAAGTGCCGCTCTGTTAGGGTCTGCAAGTTTAAAGCAGATCTGATCGTAAGGCAGATTGTTAAGAATTTCAATAAGGAATGTAGATTTAAAACCAATCTCCATTTCGTTACCGTCATATTCGCATGCAACAGTCTCCTTTGCACTCAAGGACATGTCTGTGTCTTGAGCGGAAATTTCGAGGTTGTTCTGTGTCAACTTGAAAATAATCTGGCTTGTTGCCTGATTTGAGCAGATAGCTACTCTTTTTGATGCATTGAGGATATCCGCCCTTGGAACAGTAAGAATATTGTTATTGTTTTTTGGGATTACAGATTTGTAGGCAGGGTAAGTGCCGTCCACCAATCTGCAAACCATAAGTGAGTCGTCGAATTTAAAATATGCGTTCTTCTTATCGTATGTTATCTCAACAACATCATCCTCTGTGCATTTGCTAAGATTATTCTTTAATATGTTGGCAGGTTTTTTAGGGAGGATAAAAGATCCGTCTGTCTCACCTTTTATGTCTGTTCTGGTAAAGTATACCAATTTGTGTGCATTTGAAGCCACCAATGTTGTCCTGTCTGTGGTGATGTCAAAAAAGATACCGTTCATTACCGGCCTTAGTTCTTCATCTCCCGTAGCATACAGTGTGTTGTTTATACCTTCGCAAAGTAGCACTGCACTTACATCTATGCGATTGGGTTCCTGCAGCGTTGGAAGTTGGGGGTACTCATTGGTTGGCAGGAACGGAATCATTGCATTTCCGCTCGACCAGGCAATGTTAACGACATTTCTCTCGTCAATGGTACTTAACTCTATAGGTTGTGTAGGTAACTCCCTTAGAGTATCTGTAAGCAATTTTGCCGGAATGGCAATCTCTCCCTCAGCCTCAACCTCCTGTATATTGAGTGTTGTCCTTAGAGTTGTTTCTGAATCAGATGCAGTGATTGTGAGTTCATTGCCCTGCAAATCGAATAAAAAGTTATCCAAAATGGGTAGTGAACTCTTTGAAGCGATTACTCTTGAAACCTGTTGCAAACTTTGCAGCAGATCTGTGCTTGATACAATGAATTTCATACTTGAATATATATTTTCATTTAAACCACAAATATACAAAAAAAATAAACAGCGCTATGCAGGCGGCATATAATTTGATTTTTTACATATTGTAAAAAGTCTATAAAAAATATTCGAGCAGATTGCCTTGTGAATATTTTTTTGTAATTTTGTAAGATAATTTTGACGCATGAGACAGTTAAAGATAACAAAATCGATCACCAACAGGGAGAGTGCATCCTTGGATAAGTATCTTCAAGAGATTGGCCGTGAGGAGTTAATCACTGTAGAAGACGAAGTGGAATTAGCACAAAGGATAAGAAAGGGAGACCAAGAGGCTTTGGAAAAGCTCACAAGAGCCAATTTAAGGTTTGTAGTTTCTGTTGCTAAACAGTATCAGAATCAGGGACTTAGTTTGCCAGACTTAATAAACGAAGGCAACTTGGGCCTAATAAAAGCAGCGGAAAAGTTTGATGAGACCAGAGGTTTTAAATTCATATCGTATGCTGTCTGGTGGATAAGACAATCTATACTTCAGGCTTTGGCTGAGCAGTCAAGAATTGTTAGATTGCCTCTCAATCAGGTTGGCTCACTTAATAAGATCAACAAGGCTCTGTCTAAATTTGAGCAGGAGAATGAGCGTATGCCGTCACCGGAAGAATTGGCAGAGATTCTCGATATACCAAAAGACAAAATTGCAGACACCATGCGTGTGTCCGGCAGACATGTCTCCGTTGACGCTCCGTTTGTGGATGGTGAGGACAACAGCCTTTTGGATGTACTGGCCAATCCTGATTCACCTAATGCAGACAGAGGACTTGTAAACGAATCGCTTAATAAAGAGATTGAGCGTGCCCTATCAACACTTACGGAGAGGGAGAGGGATATTGTCAAGTATTTCTTTGGTATAGGTACTCAGGAGATGACGTTAGAGGAGATAGGTGAGTACTTTGGCCTTACACGTGAGCGTGTTCGTCAGATTAAGGAGAAGGCAATAAGACGTTTGAGGCACAGTGCAAGGAGCAAATTGCTAAAGAGTTACCTTGGATAATTTATTTACATGAAATAACCCCTGATTTAGATGAAAAAACAACTATTGACGTTATGTATTGCAGGGTGCATGGTTGCATCATGCGGAGAAAAAAAAGTGGAGAACCCGCTTTTAGCGGAGTGGAATACCCCTTTTGAAATACCACCTTTCGAGAGTGTAAAGGCTGAACATTACATGCCTGCATTCAAGGCGGCCATGGAGGCCGAAATAAAGGAGATAGACGATATCGTAAACAACCCGGCAGAACCGGATTTTGAGAACACTATTGTAGCTTACAATAATACCGGAGAATTGCTATCAAAGGTATCAGCAGTGTTTGGTAGCGTGAGTGGTGTTGCTTCAAATGATGAGATCATTGCCATTGCAACGGAGCTTTCACCTTTAAGAAGTGCTCATAGTAGTGAAATATCTTTGAATGACAAATTGTTCCAAAGAATAAAAGTTGTTTATGACAAGAGGGAGACCCTTGGCTTGGACTCTATACAGATGAGACTTGTTGAGGAGACTTACGAGGGCTTTGAGAGAAGTGGTGCAAATCTGCCTGCAGACAAGAAAGAGGAGCTTAAGAAACTGAATGCAGAGATATCTGCCCTCCAACTGAAATTCGGACAAAACCTTTTGAAAGAGACAGCTGCTTTTAAGCTTGTAATTGAGGATAAGGAGGATTTGTCGGGATTAACAGAAGATCAGATAGCCGAGGCTGCTTCGAGAGCGGAGAAAGCCGGTATGGCAGGCAAATGGATTTTTGGTTTGGACAATCCAAGTATAATGCCTTTCCTTGCAAATTCAGACAAGCCTGAACTAAGAGAGAAGATGTTGAATGCATATCTTAACAGGTGTAACAATAATAATGAGCAGGATAACAAGCAGGTTATTAAAGATTTGATCTCTTTGAGACTTAAAAAGGCCCAACTTATGGGATATGAAGACGCTGCTGCCTTTATTCTTGTAAAGAGAATGGCACAGAATTCTGCTGCTGTGTACGAGTTGTTGGATCAGATATGGAAACCTGCTATTGCTACTGCAAAGAGGGAGAGGGATGAGATGATAAAGATTATGAGGAGTGAGGGTAATAACGGTGAGTTCAAGGCGTCTGATTGGAGATATTACGAGCAGAAAGTAAAGAAAGCAAAATATGATATTTCGGAAGAGCAACTTGCACCTTATTTTGAGATAAACAATGTAAGAGAGGGTATATTCTATGTTGCAAACAGACTTTACGGAATGTCATTTAAGAAATTGGAGAGTGTTCCGCTTCCAAGTAGCGAGGCTGTTGCGTATGAGGTTTTGGACTCAGATAGCTCTCATCTTGGTGTTGTTTTCTTTGATATGTTTGCAAGACCGGGCCAAAAGAGAGGCGGCGCATGGTGTGGTGGTTTTAGAGGACAGAGTTATAAAGATGGAAAACGTGTTGCTCCGCTTGTAACAATTGTTGGTAATTTTACCCGTCCGGTAGGTGACAAACCGGCTTTGCTTACAACTGACGAGGTTGAGACATTCTTCCATGAGTTTGGTCATGGTATTGCATCTTTGGTTAGCGATGTCAAATATAAAGGATTGGGCGGTTATCCAAGAGACTTTGTAGAATTGCCTTCTCAGATTAACGAACATTGGGCGTTTGAGCCTGAGGTTCTTAAGGTTTATGCAAAACATTACCGGACAGGAGAGGTGATTCCTCAGGAGTTGGTAGACAAGGTTATTGCATCTGGAAAATATGGACAGGGTTTTGCCACTGTTGAATATTTAGCTGCATCATATCTCGATATGGATTTCCACACTTTGAAAGAGATCCCTGCAGACCTCGATGTTATGAAATTTGAGGAGAAGGTTCTTGGAGACAGAGGTATTTTGGAGCAGATACCATCTAGATATAGAAGCCCGTATTTCAATCATACATTTGGTGGTGGTTATACAGCCGGTTATTACAGCTACATATGGGCAGAGGTGTTGGATGCCGATGCATATCAGGCTTTTGTTGAGACAGGTGATATATTTAACCCTGAAGTTGCAAAGAGATTCCGTTGCGAAGTCCTTTCAAGGGGAAATGAGGCAGATGCAATGCAATTATACATCAACTTCAGAGGAAAGAAGCCAGGTATTGAGCCGTTGCTTAAAAATAGAGGTTTAAATTAAGAAACGTTTTTGTAATTTTTTGTTTTTTGATGGTGGCTGATTATATTTTGGTCACCATCTTTTTTGTGTAGTATTTATTGTGTACCTTTGGAAGTTCTAAACTTTTAATTTGATGACTGATTTTTGGAGTTCTATTGAGCATTTCATTACAGTTGTAAGTGATGCTGTGTGCGGGTATCCGCTTTTTTTGGTCTTAATTGGGGGAGGTTTGTTTTTCCTAATTTATTCCGGTTTTGTTCCATTCAGATATTTGGGACGGTCTATTAAGTCGTTGAGAAAAACGGATGATTCGCAACCGGGGCAGATTTCATCGTTTGAGGCACTTATGTCTGCAATAGCTGCAACTGTTGGTATGGGTAATATTGCCGGTGTTGCAATAGCCCTTACAATGGGTGGCCCGGGGGCTATCTTCTGGATGTGGGTTAGTGCGTGTGTTGGTATGGCTACAAAATTTTTTGAAGGTACATTATCTATCATGTATAGAGGCAAAGATACAAATGGAGAGATTCAAGGAGGCCCTATGTATATGATAACATCTGCTTTCGGCCCCAAGTGGAGACCTGTTGCTGTCTTTTTCTCAATATCGGCACTAATAGGAACGTTGTGTGTAATGCAGGCAAATCAGCTTACTGAGGCTATAACCACTGTATTTACCACACCTGCAGGTATTGAGAATACTGTAGGACTGAGGGCTTTGATAGGTGTAGGTATATGTGTTATTGTGGCGTTTGTAGTACTTGGCGGTATACAAAGAATTGCCAAACTTTCAACAAAATTGGTTCCGGCTATGGTGATCATGTACTTCCTGCTTGTAGGTTATATTATTGTGACAAATATAACAGAAGTCTCAAGAGTGTTTGAAGATATTATTAAAGGTGCTTTTAATTTTAAGGCCGGCCTTGGAGGTTTTATAGGGGTTGCGATAATAGGAGCAAGAAGGGCAGCTCTTGTAAATGAAGCCGGAGTTGGAACTGCCTCTATGATGCATGGTGCTTCAAAAAACAACGAGCCGGCGAGAGAGGGGCTTGTAGCTATGATAGGCCCTGCAATAGACAGTGGGCTTATATGTACTTTAACAGCATTGGCAATTCTGCTAAAAGGTGATTACCATGTAGAGGGTATAAAGGGGCTTGAAATTGCTCTTAAATCATTTGAGGCAGCCATCCCCGGTTACGGAAGTTTGCTTCTTATGTTAATGGTAATTATTTTTGCGTTCTCAACAATGTTCTCGTATTCCTATTACGGAACAAAATGTACAGGCTACCTGTTTGGAGCAAAAAATGCAAAATATTACAATTACTTTTATCTTGTGATGCTTGTTGTTGCGGCAGTTATACCGTTAAAGGCAGCGGTTGGAATTATAGATTTGGCATATGCGTTAATGGCATTTCCAACTATGATTACCCTGCTTATTCTTGCTCCAAAAGCGAAGGCTGCACTTAAGAGCTATATTGCAAGAGAAGATGAAAAAAATTAGAAAAATAAATATAAAGAGATGAATCCAGAGAGTTTTATTTTTGAGAAGGCAAAGGAAGCGATTGATAAAATTTATAATGTTTCAGTTCCTGACAATTTGGTCCAGACCCAGGCTACAAGAAAGGATTTTGAGGGGGATATAACTTTGGTTACATTTCCGCTGCTAAAGACAAGCCATAAGGCTCCGGATGTTACCGCAAATGAAATAGGAGAGTATCTAAAACAGAATAACAAAGAGATAGAGAGCTTTAATGTTGTAAAAGGATTCCTTAACATTAAGTTTTCGCAGAAGTTCTGGAAAGAGATTCTGTGCGACATATATTCTAATAAAGATTTTGGACAGCTGGCGCCAAGTGGCAAGACCATAATGATAGAGTTCTCATCCCCAAATACAAATAAACCTCTTCATCTTGGTCATGTGAGAAACAACTTGTTGGGCTGGTCTGTATCTCGCGTACTTGAAGCAAACGGACACAATGTTATAAGGGTTAATCTTGTAAATGACAGGGGTATACATATTTGCAAATCCATGCTTGCATGGCAAGTGTTTGGGAACGGAGAGACACCTCAGAGTTCCGGAATGAAAGGAGACCATCTTGTGGGCAAATATTATGTCATGTTCAGCAACGAGCTAAAGAAGGAGACAAAGGCCATTGCTGCAGAGAAGCATATACCGGAGGAGGAGGCTGAAAAGCAATCGCCTATATTGAAGAGAGCGCAGGAGATGTTGCTCAAGTGGGAGCAGGGCGACAAGGAGGTTGTGGATCTTTGGAAGATGATGAACGGATGGGTATACGAAGGTTTTGATGCAACATACAAAAGGTTAGGAATATCGTTTGCAAAAACATATTATGAATCACAGACATATCTTCATGGCAAGGCTTTGGTTCAGGAGGGGCTGAAAAAGGGGATTTTTGAAACACATGAAGACGGTTCTGTATGGTGTGATCTTACAGGAGACGGATTAGACAAGAAACTGCTTCTTAGAGGGGATGGTACATCTGTCTATATGACACAGGATTTGGGAACTGCAGTTCAGAGGTTTGAGGAGAATAATCTTGACGAACATATCTATGTGGTTGGAAACGAGCAAAACTATCATTTTCAGGTATTGAAACTTATACTAAAAAAATTAGGTTTCAGCTGGGCAGACAGTATTTACCATCTTTCATACGGAATGGTAGAGTTGCCGAACGGGAAAATGAAATCAAGAGAGGGCACAGTTGTAGATGCAGATGATTTGGTACAGAGTATGTATGAGACCGCAAAAGAGACATCTGAATCATTGGGAAGATTGGACGGCCTGTCCGATGCCGAGAAGGATGATCTGTTTGAGATGATTGGATTGGGTGCTCTTAAATACTTTATCATTAAAGTAGACCCTAAAAAGACAATGCTTTTTGATCCGCAGGAGTCAATAGATTTTAACGGTAACACAGGCCCATTTATCCAATACACTCATGCAAGAATAAAATCAATATTAAGAAAAGCTGCAGAGGAGAATGGCGGGCAGATGGTTGTTGCAGACAAGGACATTGCAGAGGATGATACCATTACACTTCTTCCACAGGAATTAGAGATAATCAAATTGCTCAATCAGTTGCCGGAGAAGATTAAGGATGCCGGGAAAGAGCTCTCTCCTGCTATTATAGCAAATTATTGTTATGACCTTGCCAAAGAGTTCAGCAAGTATTACCATGATGTGACTATTCTTAAGGAACCTGATGTTAAATTAAAACAGTTCAGACTCTTTATGATTGAACTTATTGCAAAAGTCTTGGTTAAAGGAATGGATATCTTGGGGATAAAGCTGCCGGAGAGAATGTAGACGGTTGTTTATGGAGAAAAGAATAACACAGTTTCCTACAAGTGTAAAGGAATTGGGTGTGTTAGGCTGGAAGAATGTCGATGTAGTGCTTTTTACAGGTGATGCATATATAGATCATCCGGCCTTTGGTGCAGCTGTTATAGCGAGGGTATTGGAGAGAGGTGGCTACAGGGTAGCTGTTGTTCCGCAACCCAATTGGAGAGATGATCTCAGAGATTTTAAAAAGATGGGTGAACCACGTCTTTTCTTTGCTGTCACCTCCGGTGCAATGGATTCAATGGTAAATCATTACACTGCTGCCAAACGCTTGAGAAGTACAGACGCTTATACACCGGGAGGAAAATCTGGGATGAGGCCCGATTATGCCGTAAAGACATATACAGATATACTCAGAAAACTGTATCCATCTGTACCTATTGTGATTGGTGGGATTGAAGCCTCACTTAGAAGAGTCACTCATTACGATTATTGGCAGGATACACTTTTACCCTCTATATTAGCCCAGACACCTGCAGATCTTCTGATTTACGGTATGGGTGAGAAGACAGTACTTGATGTTGCAGCGTTCATTAAGAGGAATAGAAGGATTATTCATGGTGGTATGGATTTTCTAAAAAACAGGGAGCTTGCAGTTCAGCTTCTTGCAATGAATCAGGTTGCCTATAAAAGCGCGATTCCTCCAAAGCAGGCTTTAACTGAGGAGACGGAGAATGAAGATTTCAAGCTTCTCCCGTCATTTGACAGGTGCAAAAAGGATAAAAGATCATTTATAGAAGGATTTAATATTGTGGAGACAGAGGCCAACAAGATGCACCCTATGCGGCTTGTAGAGCCTGTCGGGACCCAATATATTTATATTAATCCCGCAAATCCGGCACCAAGCACGGCAGAGATAGATTCTTATCACGATTTACCGTTTACCAAACTACCTCATCCAAGGTATAAAGGAAAGCATATTCCTGCATATGAGATGATAAAGTTCTCTGTAAATACTCACAGGGGGTGTTTTGGCGGATGCAGCTTCTGTACAATAGCTGCGCATCAGGGGAAACATATTCAAAGCAGGTCTGAAGAGTCTATTTTAAAGGAGATTGCTCAATTGCCGGAATTACCGGATTTTGCCGGCAATATATCTGACCTTGGTGGGCCTACTGCCAATATGTACGGAATGAAAGGGAATGATGAGTCTGTCTGTGAAAAATGTTATAGAAAGAGTTGCCTGTTTCCAAAGATGTGCCCCAATCTCAATAATTCGCACAGGAGACTTTTAAAACTTTATGCAGACGTTGAAAAGGTGAAGGGGATTAGGAATGCTTATATTGGGAGCGGAATAAGATATGATCTGTTTTTGGATTCAAAGGGCTTTTTGGACAGCTCATCCAAACCATATTTTACAGAACTCGTACTTAAGCATACATCGGGAAGATTGAAAGTTGCACCGGAGCATACGGAACAGAATGTCTTACGGCTCATGAATAAGCCTTCGTTTGCTCTTTTTGAAAGGTTGAGAAAGGAATTTGACACCCTTACAAGGCAAAAAGGGGTTAGGATGCAGATTATACCTTACTTTATATCATCTCATCCGGGGTGTACAATGAAGGATATGGAGAATCTTAGCAATACCCCCTCATTGAGAGGTATATGTACAGAACAGGTACAGGATTTTACCCCTACTCCTATGACAAAATCCTCTGTAATGTACTACACGGAAATGGATACGAAAACCTTTGAGAGAGTGTTTGTGGAGAAGAATATGCAGAAAAAGCAGGTACAAAAATCATATTTTTTCAAGAAATGATTTTTTCTGTTCTCTAATTAAAAAAATTGCACTATAATTGCACTCGCTTTTGAAAAAGCGGATGAAACAACAAGAAAGTAATAAGAGTAACTAAATAATCAGATAGTATGTCTAGCAAGACCGAACAACGTTTGAACAAGAAGAGATTGGTGGTAAGCTACGCGAACATGTCGCCAGAGCTTGCTGCTGCCTTTAAGGAGAAGTATCCAAGAGGCTATTCAGATTATATGGGTGATATTTTTAAAGTTGACAAGCCAAACGGAACTTTCTTTTATGCTATCTCTCTTGAGATTCCGGAAGCCATCTATCTTATTAAGATTGATGTAAAAATAGATGACTACGAGGATGTTGAAAAGGATATCTTTGGAGATAACTCAGAGGATGAATCTGAGACAGGAGAGAATAATACATTTTCGGACGATGAAGGCAATCCTGCTTTTGCCGGAGAGGATGATTCAGACGAGTAATTTATTGATTCTATATATTTTACTGAGGGGTGGCCAATAGCTTTTGGTTACCCTTTGCATTTTTAATTAAATAACCTTTATACTGCTGCTTTTGTTAGGATTTATTCATTATTCTTTTCTATTTTTTTTAATCTTCTTTTCTAATGGTACATTTTTGTGTAAGTTTGCAATAAGAAGCTGTTTTTGCAGAGAAGTGATATATGCTGAAATTAACTTTTGAAAAGCTTAAAAGATATTTGTATGCTTTGCCGGAAAGCACCATGCTCGCTATTCTCGCCCTTTTTGTTGGATTGGGCAGTGGGTTTGCGGCTGTGTTTTTAAAGCAACTTATTCATTTTGTAAGGTATATTCTAACCGGCTGGTTCAATACCCCGGCAGACAGTGTTTTATATCTTATCTATCCGGGTATAGGAATGCTGCTGTCTATGCTGTTTGTGTGCTATGTGGTAAAGGACAATATTGGTCATGGCGTCACAAAGGTTTTGCTTGCCGTTTCAAAGAACGAGTCGAAAATTAAAAAACACAATATGTGGACCTCTATGGCTGCAAGTTCTGTTACTATTGGTTTTGGAGGTTCTGTTGGAGCGGAGGCACCGATCGTTTATACCGGAGCTGCCATAGGATCTAATGTGGGGCAGGCAATGGGACTGTCTTATAAGAATATAACTATATTGTTAGGTTGTGGTGCTGCCGGAGCAGTTGCAGGAATCTTTAAAGCTCCGCTTGCAGGAGTGCTGTTTACATTGGAGATTCTGCTGTTCAATATGTCGATGACCTCAATACTGCCATTGGCAATATCTTCTGTTACAGCAACTGTAGTCTCTTACTTCTTTTTGGGGAATATGGTATCCTTCTCAAACCAGACGCTGCCTTTCAGTATGGATAATATTGTTTTTTACATAATATTGGGCGTTGTCTGCGGTTTTGGGTCTCTATATTTTACAAGGGTTACATTAAGCATGGAGGATAAGATAAGCTCAATTACCGGTCCTTACAAAAGATGGTTCATATCTGCAGTAAGTCTTGGTGTTCTTATTTTCATCTTTCCACCGCTTTATGGCGAGGGGTATGAGTGTCTTACCGGTTTGCTAAATTATAAACCATCAGAAGCTATAGGTACTTCGTTTATAATGGATTATCTTAACACCCCATGGATGATTCCAATATTTTTCCTATTGGTATTTTTGGTGAAAGTATTCACTATGACCTTTACAAATGCAGGCGGTGGTGTTGGCGGTACATTCGGCCCTACCCTGTTTATGGGTGGTGTGCTTGGATATGTTGTTGTAAGACTTATTAACTTAACAGGCATTCATCCACTTCCGGAGACTAACTTTGTGCTTGTTGGAATGGCAGGCCTTATGGCGGGTGTTATGCAGGCTCCGCTTACCGCAATCTTCCTTATTGCGGAGATAACTGGTGGATATGATCTTCTTATGCCGCTTATTATTACATCTGTAATTTCGTACGGAACAATAAGATGCTTTGAATCATACTCTATTTATACAAAACGTATAGCCAAACAGGGCAATCTGCTTACACACGATTCAGACCAGGCTGTGCTAACGCTGCTTAAGACAAGCAACCTTATAGAGAACGATTTTGTTCCTATTCCGGTGGGTGCTAATCTTGGTACCTTGGTAAAGGCAATTACACAATCCCACAGAAATATATTTCCGGTAATAGATGAGAACAAACATATTAACGGAGTTCTCTTCTTAGATGATGTAAGGGAGGTGATGTTTGACAGGGAGAAGTATGAAACTACTACCATAGACAACTATGAAAAAGCAGCTCCAACAGTGGTAATAGAGGATGAGAAGATGGAGAGCGTTATGGAGAAATTTGAGGCAACGGGTGCCTGGAATCTTCCTGTGGTAGATTCTGAGGGCAGATATCTTGGCTTTGTATCAAAATCAAAAATCTTTTCTGCATACAGGACAAAACTACAACAGGTTTCTCATGATTAGTCTCTTCCCGACATATTTTTTAACATTGTAAAGTAAAACGATAATGCAATATGGACAGACGGTACATAAAATCCATAGCTGATAAACTTAGTATTAAAGAGTGGCAGGTTGAGCACACAATAGAACTTTTGGAGGAGGGGGCAACAGTTCCCTTTATAAGCAGGTATAGAAAGGAACGTACCGGACGTTTAGATGAGGTTCAGGTTATAGAGATAAAATATGAATGGAACAGATTTACGGAGCTTGACAAGCGCAAGGAGTATGTACTAAAATCTATATTGGAACAGGAGAGACTCACCAAGGAATTGGAGGAGAAGATCAACGACTGTTTATATATATATACATTGGAAGACATATACCTTCCGTTCAAACCTAAACGCAGAACAAAAGCTGCAATAGCTAAGGAGAAAGGGCTGGAGCCGTTGGCAGACCTTATGCTAACACTCAATATCCCAAACTTTAAACAGAGGGTAGAGAGTTTTGTGAGCAACGATGTACCAACAACGGAGGATGTGCTTTCCGGTGCAAAAGATATAATAGCGGAGAAAATCTCCGAAAATATGGATATTCGTAAGGAGCTTAGGGACTTCTATAATAAAAAAGCAATTCTTAACAGCAAGTTAATAAAGGGTAAGGAGGAGGAGGGAGAGAAATATCAGAACTATTTCTCTTATAGCGGTGACATAGCAAAAATGCCTTCGTACAGGCTTTTGGCAATCCTTAGAGGTGCAGAGGAGGGCTTTTTAAAGATATCGTTAACTTGTGATAGCGATATCTGCAAGAAGATTATAAACAGAATCCTTTACAAAGGCGGCAGATGCAGCAGCTTTGAACTCTTCAAGCAGATAGATGAGGCGGCAGATGACTCGTATAAAAGACTTCTTCATCCGTCAATAGAGAATGAGACAATAAAAACAGCAAAAGAGCTAGCAGATATAGAATCTGTAAAGGTCTTTGGGGAGAACCTCAGACAGTTACTTTTAGCCGCCCCTGTAGGGCAAAAACGAACATTAGCCATAGACCCCGGTTTTAGGACAGGTTGCAAGGTTGTGTGCCTCAATGAAAACGGAGACCTTGTCCATAATGATACCATATACCCGCATCCACCTGTAAATGAAAAGGTAATGGCAATGAAAAAGATATCCAATATGATAGAATCATATAAAATAGAGGTTATTGCCATAGGTAACTGTACCGCAAGTCGTGAGACAGAGGCATTTATAAAGAGACTCTCTCTTCCGCAGGGCATAAAGGTATATTCCGTAAGCGAAGACGGTGCATCAATTTACTCTGCATCTGCAGTTGCACGCGAAGAATTTCCGGATTATGATGTTACCGTAAGAGGTGCGGTTTCCATAGGTCGAAGACTAATGGATCCGTTGGCAGAGTTGGTAAAGATAGATCCAAAGTCGCTTGGAATAGGGCAGTATCAGCACGATGTAGACCAAACGCTGCTTAAAGAAAAATTAGATGATGTGGTTGAGAGCTGTGTAAACTCCGTTGGCGTAAATCTGAATACTGCCAGCAAGCACCTACTTTCGTATGTTTCAGGAATTGGCCCTGTCCTTGCCCGGAATATAGTAGACTACAGAACAGAAAACGGTGGTTTTGCTTCCCGACAAGACCTTCTTAAAGTAAAACGTCTTGGACCTAAAGTGTTTGAGCAGGCTGCAGGATTTCTAAGGATTCCCGGCGCAGGGAACCCATTAGACAACTCTGCCGTGCATCCGGAAAGATATGCACTTGTTGAGAGGATGGCTAAAGATTGCGGACTCTCGTTAAGCGAGATAGTGGGCAATAAGGAGATAGCGGATTCCATAGATGCAAACAGGTACGTAACGGATGAGGTGGGAATTCCAACAATAAACGATATAAAGAATGAACTTGCCAAACCGGGACGTGACCCGCGTGCAAATGTAAAGGTACTTGAGTTTGCATCTGACATTCACACCATTGAGGACCTTAAGGTTGGGATGGAGCTGCCCGGTATAATAACCAATATTACAAATTTTGGTGCTTTTGTAGATTTTGGCATAAAGCAGAACGGGCTTGTGCATATATCCCAGCTTTCGGACAAACGTGTAACTGATCCCACGCAAGTTGTAAAACTGCACCAACATGTTATGGTTAAGGTGTTGGATGTAGACCTAAAGCGACTCCGTGTTAACCTAAGATTGTTGTAATGATTGGCTTTGGCGTTGGCTTTGGCTATCAAAATTAAATTAGCTAAAGCTAAGGCCAAAGCAAAAGCAGATTATATTGTATGGCTTTTGGGTGAGTATTGTGCAAGAGCAACACCTATAATAACCACAGCGATTCCTGCTATCCTGTGCCACGTGATACTCTCCTGCCCAATAGCCGCTGCTGCCAATGCAGAGATGCCGGGGATGAGAGTAGAGAAGATATTTGCTTTTGTAATACCCAAACCTCTGATTGCATTTATCCATAGCACAAAAGCAACGCATGAACACAAAACAGCAAGAGATAGAAGCGGGTAAAAAACTTTAAATGAGAAAAAGTTACCACCTAACCCCTCTATACCTCCTGCAAAAAGGAACAGCGGAAGAAAGAAAGCAGCTCCTACTCCAAACTGCCATGTTGCTATTGTATAGTTGTTGTAACTGTCTGCAACCCTCTTTACAACTGTGCCGTAACCGGTAGCTCCTATTACCGCCACAAACAGAAGGGCAAGCCCATAAAGATGATCTACAGATATATCTCCTTTTTCAAAAGCAACCAAAGCTATTCCGGGGAGTGTTATTATTATACCGGCAATCTTATACAGAGTGAACGGTATTTTATAGAAAATTCTCTCGGAGATTATGCAGAAAACAGGTATGGTGGCAATAATTACTGCGCTTATAGTTGCTGAGTTAGTTGCAATCATACCATATGATTCACCAATAAAATAGATGAACGGCTCAAAGAACGCCATTAGGATTAACCATTTGATATCCTGTTTTTTTACTTTTTGCAGCTTGCCGGCAAGCGAACAGAAGATGTATAGAATGACAGTTGCCGTAAACAGCCTTATAAATAGAAATGTAAAGACAGGAATGTTTTCATTGATTATCTCTTTCGTCCATACAAATGAGAGACCCCATAGAATTATTGCTATTATTGCACTCGGGTATTTTCCAACAGTCTTATTGTTAGTAGTGTGGTTCATAGTTCAGTTTAAATTCTGTTAAATTCCAACGGCATTGCATTGCAGCATCCGGTAATCTTTCCATCTTTAGCAGCAACCACTCCGTTTACAATTGTATATTTAATACTTGTGGAGAAGTTTATATCAGCAAAAGGAGACCATCCGCACTTGTAGGCCGGATATTTGGTAGAGGTTTTGTCGGGAAGATTAATATCTGCAATTAAAAGGTCTGCAAAGTAGCCCTCCTTTATTGCACCTCTCCTACTTATTCCAAAATTTTCTGCCGGTCCCAGGCTCATTACTGCAGGAATATCCTCAATCTTAAAGATACCCTGCTTTACAAGCTCCATCATCAGCTGGAACGAGTGTTGTACCAAAGGCAACCCGCTTGGGGTATTAAGGTAATCATGCTCTTTTTCCATTAATAGGTGAGGGGCGTGGTCTGTTGCCACAACCTTTATGATACCATCCTTTACAGCCTCTCTAAGAGCCAGCATATCCGGTTCATCCTTTATTGCAGGATTGCATTTTATCTTGCTGCCCATCTTCTCGTAATCTTTGCTGTTAAAATAGAGGTAATGGACGCATATCTCTCCTGTTATATTCTTGTAACCATCTGATATGGCATCTGTTATCATCTTTATCTCCTCGGCTGTGCTTATGTGCAGTATGTGAAGTCTGGTTCCAAATCTTTTTGCCAATTCAATGGCTTTTGACGTGCTTTTTATACATGCTTCCCTGCTTCTTATTAAAGGATGTGCAGAGAACGGTATCTCTTTACCTGTGTATAACTCTTTGTAATATTGCAAGTTGGCTTTAATTGTAGCCTCGTCTTCACAGTGGGTGGCAACTAAAACCGGAGACTTTGCAAATATCTCTTCCAAGGCTATGTCATTATCTACAAGCATATTACCGGTTGACGAACCCATAAAAACCTTTACCCCGCAGATGCGTTTTTTATCAACTGCGAGTATTTCATTTAAATTGTCGTTTGTGGCGCCAAGGTAAAATGAATAATTGGCATAGGAATCTTTTTCCGCTATCTTTAACTTATGCTCTATGGCATCATTGGATGTGGCCGGCGGATTATTATTGGGCATATCCATAAAGGATGTGACTCCGCCCAATACCGCAGCCCTGCTCTCTGAGTATATTGTGGCTTTTGCTATTGCGCCCGGCTCTCTAAAATGGACTTGGTCATCTATCACGCCCGGAAATATGTGTAGTCCGGTGGCATCTATTACCTCAAAGCCATTGGAGATATCCAAATTTGATTTTTTGTCGGGAAGATTAGAATAATCTGTAATACTCTTAATCCTGCCATCTTCAACCTTTATATCACCTTTGAACTGCCGCTTGGGGGTAACTATTGTGCCCCCTTTGATTAACAGATTACTCATACTATCAAAATTTTATCTATTGATTTGCAGCACTGCTTACAGTCTTGCGCGGCCTGAACTTCCTAAACCTCATCTTAAGCACCCCCCAAAAGGCCTCTCCAAAAATTCCAGAACTCATCTTTGACGTACCCTCTGTTCTGTCTGCAAATATAATAGGGACCTCTTTAATCTTGAATCCAAGCTTGTATGCCGTGTATTTCATCTCAATCTGAAAACCGTAACCCTTCATCTTTACGTTAGACAAGTCTATGGTTTCCAATACTTTTCTGCTGTAACATACAAATCCTGCAGTGCAGTCATACACCTTCATCCTAAGCACGGTCCTAACGTATGCCGATGCATAATATGACATTATCACTCTTCCTATAGGCCAGTTGATTACGCTAATGCCGTTGCAGTACCTTGACCCGATTGCCACATCTGCACCCCCTTTTGCGCAGGCCTCGTAAAGTTTGGGCAGATCGTTGGGATTATGGGAAAAGTCTGCATCCATCTCGGTTACATAGTCGTAGCCGTTGTCTATGGCCCATTGGAAACCTGTAAGGTAGGCAGTTCCAAGTCCCAGTTTACCGCTCCTCTCTATAATAAAGAGACGCTCCCTATTTTCCATAATGAGGCGTTTGACAATCTCTGCAGTCCCATCCGGAGACCCATCATCTATGATAAGTACGTTGAAACCATCCGGCAGGCCAAGCACTGCATCAATGATTTTCTCAATATTCTCCTTTTCATTATAGGTGGGGATAATAACTAATTTCTTATCTGTATGCATCTCTCGTTAATTGGAATTTATGACAAAGATAGTTCTTTTTAGGTAATTATTTTCTTCCCGACAAAACTCGTTATGGAATTTGGTGATAAATTCATACCTAAGAAGGGGTTCTCCGCCGCCAAAAGTAACCCCGCCACCTGTAGCCAAAAAATACAGGTTATCCTTCATAAGTATGCCAAGAAGTTCTTTTGGGGTCATTACGGTTGCCGGTTCTGTATTAAAACATTGCGGATTAATACAATACCTGCAATGCGTATAACTTCTCCCATCCGTTTGCGGAGGGATAACTCAGATTCTATATACTTAACCTCTGCCTCACAAGCGGGACATGTACCGTTGCAGCCCCCTTTATGATTACATTCTCGTGGCTCGTAGCAAATGTTATTAGCCTCTGCAATACTTTTCCTTACAGACTTTAAAGTTTCACATATTTTTCTCCCTCTATTCATGCTATCAAAATTTTAACATTTAATAATAAGTTGAAAGTACCCATTTTCAGTTGGCAGGAGTTATATCTCCGGCGTATGTTGCATACAAAAATTATACTATATCAAAAGAGCATATATATGTGGTATCTGCTGTGTTTGGATTGTGTTTGGGTGATGTGGATTTATTTAATTTACTATTTTGAAAAAATATCATTTTTTTTTGTTGAAACACAGAGATATACGTTTTTAATATGGACAAATGAACTAAAATTTTTTAAAAAATATTTGGAGGTAAATAAAAAATGTCTACCTTTGCAATCCCTTTGAGAAACGGACGGGGCGCGGGGATGAAGGAAAGAGAGTAAAAAATGTTTCGTTTTAGGGATAGTTCATTGAAAAGATTAAAGACAAGCAGCATATTGAAAGATATGCGCTGTAAAGATAAAAATACAGCAAAGAGCGTAAATTCCTTTAGATGCAGTATATTTTGGAAGAGATGTATTGTATAAGAAAAAAATAGGAAGAGTTACAGGACAGAGCTAAGGAATTGTAAAAAGATATATACAATGAAGAGTTTGATCCTGGCTCAGGATGAACGCTAGCGGCAGGCTTAACACATGCAAGTCGAGGGGCA
>UQWT01000003.1 GCA_900544815.1 uncultured Bacteroidales bacterium
TTTTTCATAAACACAATATAGTTTATCATATAACTTTAAATATCTAATTTGCAGGGACATTATAAGTAATTAACCTAAAATGCCACGAATATGTAAAATTATTCTTCTTCACCTCTTTGTCCCACTTATCTTGATAATCGTATTCTTCACCTTTTGCAGGATTAAGGCAGTTTGTAGAAAAATATCCATTACAATTTCCACCCCATCCAAAATTAAAATGGAATAAATAATTGGTATTGTCTTCTGATGAAAACTTTGCCCCATCTATAACCCAAGAATGTCCTTTTGTAAAATTACATGGTATTGCAGATATAAATACTGGTTTACCCCAAGCCAACATACCACTTGTTTTTCTAATCATACTATTTGTAAATTTAGATGAACTGTATTTTGTTACATTTGTATAACCGTATTTAGCCATACGTTTCTTTATCTGCTCCGGCGTGATAAGTGTAAACCACGGCGTTACAACCTTGCGCACTTTTGAATATATATCATACATCAACAAAGCAACATCCTCTTTTCCCTTATCTGTTAAGTTATTTACGAAAGTCCCCGATTTCATTCTATTCCAATCAAGAATGTCTCCCTTAACAATCAAATTCTGTGGATATTCATTTGCCGCCATTATCATCGCAAGAGCTGTTGTGGAGCACCCTGTGCTAGCATTTCGTTTTGGGCCTATCCATAATAATCTATATTTACAGTACTTATTATACGGAGCGCCCTGTCCCCACGCAGTGTTTAAAATAGGCGAAACAGTGGCCAACGGGTAATTATTCTCTCCTGTTTCTCCTGTTCCAATGGGATTATCCCTAAATCGTTTAATTTGTCGGTAGCACTCTTATTTGAGATCGTCGATTCTTTGCTACAAGAAACAATAACGAGCAATCCCAACAACAAAGGCAATAAAAATTTTTTTCTTCTCATTTTACTGTCGTTTTTTAAGTGTTCCTATTATTTTTATATAACTTTTACCATAGATGGATAATTTCCAAAACAGGCATTATTTTTTACAAAGATAAACAAATATTCCAGTTCTACAACAAATTTTAAATCTTTTTGCATTATTTTCTTCAAAATTCAAACTATACTCTTAAAGATGTCTACAATAGTAAAAATCGACAAATACTCCGTAATCAGAATCATTGGCGCAAAATATTATTTTATCATAAAGCAACCAGTAGTCCTCTTTGGTGTTTCGGGTTCCTCTATTAAAGCAATTATTCCTAACTTTGGCCTTTGCAAAGACGCCCATACCCAAAAGCGATGCTTAAAGAGTATTTAAATAGCAACTATAGTGCAATCACAATCCTTGGTCCCACTGCAAGCGGAAAGACCAAAGCCGCTGTTGCATTAGCACATAGAATAGAGAAACTTGCAGGCAAAAAGGCAGAGATTCTATCTGCCGATTCAAGGCAGGTTTACATTGGAATGGACATTGGCACCGGCAAAGATATGGATGAGTACGGCAATGTTCCCGTTCACCTCATAGACATTGTTCCTGCCGGTGAAAAATACAATATCTTCCGCTACCAAAGAGACTTTTCAAAAGCATACAGTCAAATAGTCGAGAAAGGGAATTTGCCAATAATATGCGGAGGTTCGGGACTTTACATAGAGGCTGCCACATGCGGATACGAACTTAAAGATGTTGACCCTAACCTGCAATTGAGGGCGGAATTAGAGCAGAAAACAATGGAGGAGCTTATAGCTATGTTCACAGACTTGAAGCTCAAAAACGGTACACAACCACACAACCACACAGATTTCGACACCAAAAAGAGGGTTATAAGAGCCATTGAAATAGAGATGGCGATTACCAAAAAAGAGCCTGCAAAAGAGTTTATTCCGCTTCCCGACAAAAACTCTATTCTCTTCCTTGGGGTAGATGTAGACAGAGAGACCCGCAACAAAAGAATAGACACCCGGTTGCAGAGCAGGCTTGAAGAGGGGATGATAGATGAGGTAAAAAGGCTGTTAGACAGTGGGATAAAGGCAGAAGACCTAATCTATTACGGATTGGAATATAAATATGTGACACTTTACCTTACAGGAGAGTTAGAGTACAGTACAATGGTGGATAAACTGCAGACAGCCATTCACCAGTTTGCCAAAAGGCAGATGACGTGGTTTAGAGGGATGGAGCGCAAAGGGATAGAGATTAAATGGTTGCCGCTTGAAGAATTTTTAGGAGAATAACTATTACCTGTCACCAAGTTGATATTTAATACCGGCTTATATTAATAAACGCTATGATAAAGAATCTAATTGGAATGGCTGTTGCCACGCTACTTGCGCTGACTGCAAATTATGCAGCAGCCCAAAAGGCAAAAGATCTTAAGTACTACAATGTTAAAGAGCTTGTAAAAGAGGGTAAAGCCCATATTGTTAACCAAGCAGATTACGGAACCGGTTTCTTTACCCGGCTTCCGCAGCAGATGGAGGGAAAGGTAAGGAAACCTGTCTGGGACTTAGGGCAGAACAGCGCAGGCATAGCAGTCCTTTTCTGCACAGACAGTAAGGCTATAGGAGCAAAATGGACACTGCTCAACAACTTTAGTATGGCACACATGCCTGGAACAGGAATCAGAGGATTAGACCTGTACAGCAGGATAGACAACCAATGGTATTTTACAGGAACAGCCCAGCCAAACGGTAAGGAGAGCATGAATGTCTTTGCACGCAAATTGCAAGGAAACAGAATAGACTATATAATGTATCTTCCCCTTTACGATGGCATTACAGAACTTAACATTGGGATAGACTCATCTGCATCCTTTTATGAATCACATAAAGAGAAGTTAATCAATACCGCAAAAGCACCTGTCCTCTTTTACGGAACAAGCATAACGCAGGGAGGTTGTGCCTCTCGCCCAGGAATGGTCTACACCTCTATGGTACAGAGAACTTTAGGCATTGAAACCATAAACCTTGGATTTAGCGGCAACGGCAGAATGGACAGAATAATGGCAGATGCCATAGCAAAAGTAAAAACATCTGCTGTTGTAATAGACTGTCTGCCAAACTGTACCTATCAGATAATCAAAGACAGCGCAGACTATTTTGTAAGGACAATTGCAGCTGCAGATCCTCAAAGACCGGTGTTTTTAGTCTCTAATTTCAGATTCCCTGCATATTGGCTTACAGGTGATGACCAGGCAGAGACAGAGAGGGAAAATACTCTTTGGAAAGAGACTGCAGACAAACTCAGGAAGGAGGGCTTTAAGAATATCCACTATATAGATATTGAGGGCAAGACAATGAAAGAGGCTGCCACAGGGCCGGATTACGAGTACACCGTAGATGGCATTCATCTAACAGATCTTGGCTTTATGCGAATGGGAGAATACTATACCAATATGCTCAAAAAATATACAAAGTAGCCCCTCATCTCACAAGATAAACATAAAAAGTCTGCCAAGGAACCACCTTTTGGCCGACTTTTTATTTTAGCAAAGCTACAATAAATGCTACACTTTAGCATAATTAAGTAATCTTAAACAAACAACTCCCTAATAATACTGTCCGCCACAAAAAGATACCCCTTTGCTATGGCATACTGCCTATCCCCACTACCCACGGGCACCAACTTTCCACTCTCTATATAAACAGACAACTGCCGCTCTATCTCTTTAAAAAATTCCGGGAACTCCGCTCTTAGCAAACCAAAATCCACTCCGTGGCATCTTCTTAACCCCAACATTATAGATTCATTGAACATATCCTCCTTGCTTAGAACTTCGCTTTCCAAAATGTAGCCAAGCGGTAATCCGTCATTCAGACGGTCTTTATAATATTTTATGTATCCCGACAGATTATTCTTGTTCCAACTTCTCTCCATACCGTTATATGAATGGGCGCCTGGTCCCAATCCCAAATACGGCACTTTTCTCCAATAAGAGCTGTTATGAATGGAACAGTATTCATCCGATATGGCAAAATTCGATATTTCATACTGCAGATAACCTTTACTTAGAAGATAATCCTGCAAGAGGCTGTATTGTCGTGCACAATAATCATCAGATGGTGGAGTATACACCCCCTGCTCATACTGTTTTCCCAATGGGCTACCGGGATCTATACTCATCTGATATGCAGATATATGATTGGGCTTCAACTGAGTGATTGTTTGCAGATTATATCTCCATTGAGAGTCTGTAAGCAGCGAATAGCCAAAAATAAGATCTAAACTTATGTTGTTTATGCCTGCATTTCGCAGTAGCTCAACAGCAGAGATTGCCTCTGCCGCCGTATAGCGCCTGTTCATCCATATTAGGTGTTCATCAACGAAAGATTGGACACCTAAACTAACTCTGTTTACCCCAAGAGCCACCAACGCCTCTGCATAATCCAAATTAATATCATTTGGATTGGCCTCTATGGTAAACTCTTTAAAATCTGCAGGAAAAACAGATTTTATTCCATCTATAAGCTCTGTCAACTGAGCAACTGTCAAACAAGAGGGGGTGCCCCCACCAATGTATAGTGTATGACACCCCTTTTCTGTTTTATCTGCCGGCGTATCAAAGAAACGACTCCTGCTTTCAGCCTCTTTAATTACAGCCTTAACATAATCGTCTCTACTGCCCAACCCTTTTACGGAATAAAAACTGCAATACCTGCAAAATGTCCTGCAAAACGGGATATGGACATAGATATGCATCTGCCTAAGAACCTTTACTTAACTTACTTGAGCAGAAGGTCTGCACTTCCCAATTTGCCCTGTGTTGTATAGGCATCTACCGTGTAAACACCCTTTGCAAGTTTCTCCGCAGGGGTAAAATATACACAAACTTCAACCTCCTCACCTTGATAGTCAACCTCTCTCGATGCAGAATATATCAACTCTTCACCATTGAACTTGAATATATTCTGAGACCCGGATGTAAGCAATATTCCATCGGGACCTTTTATCCTTATATAAACCTCCATAAGGCCGCTCTTTGCTATACTGTTTTCTACAAGATTCAAGCATGTTTTGAGTTTTACAACCCTGCCGGCCTTTGCAATGAGTTTGCCATTATCTGAAATTCCTGTAAGAGTTACACCTCTGCCCTTTATTACAGAGCCTTTCTCAACCTGTTTTGAAAGATCTTCAGTAGTAGACTTAAGGTTATCGTATCTTTTTCTGCTCTCTTTTGCCTCTTTTCTTGCCTCCGCAGTCTCTTTTCTAAGGTTGTTATTAAGGGTATTAAGCGAGTCTATCTGTTTGATATAGCCTCTCATTATACTTCTGAGTGTACCCAACTCCTTTTCATATTTTCTAAGCTGGTATTTATTGTTAGCCTCTGTTTTCTTAACCCTTTCTATGAGTTGGGCCACCTTCTCCTTCTCTTTTGCAAGTTCACTGCTTAATGTATCGTTAGTGGTAGACAAATTAGAATAATCCTCCTGCAACTGCTGCATCTCAACTGTAAGTGTCTCCTTATCAACCGTAAGATCATTGATTAAATTGTTTCTGTCTACCCATACATAGATGAGAACGCCTACCAGCAGAATGGCAACTCCGCCCAATACATAAATAATAGTCTTAAAATTTTTTTCCATAATTTTAACGCTTTAAGTAGAAAATGAGAGCCCCTAAAAGTAATACTCTCCCTCCGTTTAACAAGTTGTACAAAATTCGCATACTTATTGCAACAAAAATATAGCCAAACGAGATAATCCATACCTTATTTGACTTGAGATACAAAAATAAGAAATAATATTTTTATATTTGCCAACAATAAGTTTTTTTGTTTTATCACATACATAACGTAAATACATTATGAAGTACTTTATTAGGTCTGTCAAATATTTTGTCTACATCGTAGTAATATTTATTATTCTTGTCAATATTATCTTCTACACATCACAGAGACAGCCGGGAATAGACAATTTTACAGATCTGTTCAAGGATGGCTCATTGTGGCAGATGCTCGCTCTGTTTGTTGCATTCTCTGCCGTATATCCTATCTTGGGCTATTACAACAAGAAGATTTATACTAACAACAATTTTGCAGCAAAGAAACAGTCTATTATAGATTATATGACTAATGGCGGAAGGTATATGTTAACCGATGATTCAAACGGACGTCTTACATTTAGAATAAAAAGCCCTTTTATAAGGTTCATGAGACTTTATGAGGATGCCATTGTTATAGACTACACAAGCAATCCTGTTATTATGAGCGGTCTTAGGAAGGAGGTTGTAAGATACAGCAGAAATATTGAAACCATTATCCAGAGTGAAGAGTAACTTTGGCATTGGCTAAGGCCAACTCTAACGCCAAAGCCAAAGCTGATAAACTATAAACCAATATATGAGAGTTGTAAAAAGATACGAAAACGGTTTTAGCGCAAACCTTGCAAAAGGTATGTTAGAGAGCAACGGCATAGATGCCTGGATTCTCAATCCAAATCAGGCATTCTCTACCGGCTCCACTTTTGGTACACTTGGAATAGAATTAGCTGTTGCCGATGAAAACTATGATGAGGCCTGCAGACTTTTGGCAGCCTCTTCTAATGCAGAGTAAAATTCCTCTCCAAAGTGGCTTGTTATAACTTCCCGCAGGAACTTATATACGGGAAGTCTCTCTTTCTTGCCCTTTTCAAATGCGCATTTGCATATATCCCATCTGTGAAGATTCAAAGCTGTATATCCGTTTGAAAGTTGAGACAGTCTTATTGGATATAGGGAACAGGATATTGGTTTTTTAAATCTGCTCCTCCCCGCACAATACGATTTTTCAATAGCGCAAAAACAGTTTTCATTCTCATCAAAGCAGGTGTATGCACACTCCATCTTTCCAACAAGCGGCGTAACCAAATCTCCGTCTGTATCTATTTCGGCTACTCCGTTCTTCTCAATCACAGCTATGCCACTTGATGTCATAAATGGTTTATAGAGAGGATAGTTATCCTCTAACTTTTCTATTTCGTCCTCCTCTACCGGTGCTCCACTGTCTCCTATAATACAACAGCACCCCTTGCAGGTTTTATAATCACATGCAAAAAATTCTGTAAGGATGTCGGAAGAGACTAAATATCTATCTATTTCAAATATAAAACTTCTGTTTCTCATGGATATCGTTATTTGTAGGGAATAGGATTGAAAAAAAGCCTTTAATAGCCAAAGAAATTACGTATAAACTCATCCTCCTTAAACAGTGTCCTTGTCTTTACATCATCTTCCGTTCCCTCCATAAGGAGATCTACCTGATTGCCGTACCCCACAAGATTTGTCATAAAGAGGTTAAAGTCTTTTGATGTTATTCCATCTAAAACAGAGAGATAATCTTTATTAAAGTTTATATTGTACAACATTCGGTTTTCTAACACATCAAGCCAATATATATTCATATTGCATATCTGCTTAAAGTTTTCTTTGGCTTTGTTTACCGCTATATTAAACAGTGAATTATCTACACCATTCTTAAGTATGTTATCCAATATCCCAAGGTATGCCTCCTTTACCACAAAAATATCTGAACTGTCTGCCACAAAGTTTGTATTAAGTACAAATATCTGTTCGGGATAATTGATAATCTTGGATGATGTTATAACATCTGTCGTAATCCTCCTTACAGGCGATTTTTCTATTGCAGCCTTTATATACGTCCTACAAAGGTCTGCCATTACATAATTCTTTATGTTAAAGTCGCACCCAATCGAATTTGTGATGTTAAGATAACAGCGCGGCACCACCATCTCTGCGAAGAACTGCTTTGAGACTCTCCCTTTTGTAAGGTAGTTTGGCACAACCACTCCTGTCTCTCTTGCATCAGGGTTCCCTTTAAGGAGACTCAAGTATTTTACAGACAGATCTTTTATGATCATTGGGTCTATATTGCCGGTAAAAACAAATATAAAATCTGCGGCATTGGCAAATCTGCCGTTTATCTGGTTATAGATTCTGTTATAATTAAGCCTTGCAATATCCTCCTTTGTCACTCTGCCTACATACCTTTTATTACTGTTGTTATAATATGCTATACTGTCTGCAAAAAGATGAGTCGGCGACAGCATGTCATACTCGGATTCAAAGATTTTTGTCTTTTTATATAAATCAAACGCCCTGTCATCTTTCCTTCTTTGAGCAAAGGAGAGGTACAAGGCTGTAAACAGCTCCTCTAATTTATTCATTGGTGCATAGCCGTAAACGATCTCCTTGTCCTGTTTGATTGCAGACTTCATGTCCATATCGTTGTATCGGTAAAGCCGTTCCAATTCTGACTGCATCACATTGGCAAGTCCTCCCATGTTTACAAGGTCGTTCATATATTTTTCGTTGCTTAGGGTAATGCCGTCCATCATGGAAAAGCCGCCTTTGCTGACAGCTCTTACAGAGACTGTATCTTTTGAATCTGTAGTCTGTTTGAAAACAACGGTAACGCCGTTAGGCAGATAGAACTCTTTGGCTCCTGTAAGCGGGTCTGTTCCCTCTTGAACATTAAGTGCGGTCTCCCTGTATGCTACATGAGGCCAACGGACCGTCTCCTTCTCTATCCTTTCCGGTGCTGCCGTAGCCAATGTCTCCTTAAAGGTGGAGTAGAGTCTCTCCTTTGAGATATTGTCCAACGACGGTCTGTCGGGAACTTTACACACTATCCTAAAATTCTCCTTATTGCCAAGCAGTGCCTTGGCATAATCGTTAAGTTGTGTTTGGGTAATGGCATAGACAATCTCCTTCATCATTTCAAACTTAAGCTCTATACTTGCCAATGAGTATCCGTAAAGGTAGTTGTCCAACAGCCTTTTGGAGAAGATGGCATTGGGCTGGCTAAATCTATTGTCGTACAGGTTCTCTATATCCCTATAATATATATCTTTGGATTTAAGAAGTTCCTGTCCGTTGAATCCGAACTTTGCCATCCTGTCTATCTCTGAACTAAGAAAACTTAATGTCTGGTAGATATTGTCGGGCAATGTCTCGTACGAAACGGAGATGAAGTTTTCGTCTGTGCTATATGGCGTCTCCTTTACCCTATACTCCACATTCCACACCGGCAGATTGTTCTTTAAAATTCCGTCTGATATTCTGGATGCCAACAACGCTAATATTGAGTTTGTCATAAACTCCTGTATAAAAGGAACAGATGTGTTCTTGTATTTTGCAGGTAGTTCCGTTTTTATAAAGTCTATACTTACAGAGACTCTGTTGTACTCTTTGTCCTTCTGCAGACTTATAAAATTGGATCTGTCTATAGAGAGCTTCCTTGCCTCCGGCTTCCGGGTAAGCGGTTTTGGGATGGTTGAAAAGAGCGATGTTATTCTGGTCCTCACAGATGCTGTATCTATGTCTCCGCATACTATTATAGCCTGAAGATCCGGGCGAAACCATTTGTAATAAAAGTTCCTTAACTCCTTTGAGGTGAAACGGGGGGTGTGTGCCCATGGTTTCTGTTCTGCATCTTTGCTATTGTCTTTAAGAAAATCCTGGTTGCTCTTAAATGTTGTTCTGTTTTCGGCTGTCCAGAAATTTCTTACCCTATTATTATATAGTGTTTCTGCATTGTCTATATCCTCCTCATCTATGTTTATGGATGACATCCAGTTATATAGAATAAGCAGAGTTGAATCCGTTACATTGGAGTTTTTTAGCGGTACATTGTTTATGGAATATATTGTATTATTGTTGCCTGTATTGAACTGTATATCTTTTGGAGAGAGCCCCAAACCTGTAAGATATGTGGTGATTGTGGAATCAGGAAAGTTTCTTGTTCCTCTCAGCGAAAGCAGTTCTAACATCTTTAGCATACCTCTCTGATTATAATCCTCTACATTCTCCCCTATCTTCTGTGCAAGTATAAAATCTGCATGCCCTTTAGCACCTGTATTCTTAAATAGATAGTATGTAAGCCCGTTTGCCAATTTCCCGGTTTTCACCCTTGGATCTGTAGGCAGGGAGGCCACATCCTGCCCAAGGATACTACATGGTTCAACCAACATAAATAACAATAACAGTAAGAGATATGGTCTCCACGAACAATATGATTTCATAAATAGTGACGTCTTTTGATTAGCTTATCCAATATTTGTTGCTAAAATAATAATTTTAACGTTATCTGTTTGTTATTATCTCCATTTTTTCTATTTTTGGAATCATTTTCGCAGTAAGAGTCATAGGCTCCTGTTGCAGAAGATGTAACAAATGAGCGGACTAATAACATTTAACGACTAAATACAATGAAACGTCTTTTTACTATTTTGGCGGTAGCATTTACTGCCGTACTATTTTCGGTTAACGCGTACGCACAAGATTTAGCTGCTGCTGCAGAGAACTACAAGAATGCAGCTGAGGCATTTAACGCAGGTAACAAAGTTGAGGCTTTGGCCGGTTTCCAAAAGGCATTGGAGGAGGCAACAGCTCTTGGAGATGAGGGAGCTGAGCTTGCTACAGAGTGCAAAAAACTTATTCCTACCGTACTTTTGGCTCTTGGTAAAGATTGCGTAACAAACAAGGATATGGACAAAGCTGTAGAGTATCTTAACCAAGCTATAACTATTGGTAAAGAGTTTGAGCAGACAGAGGTTGAGAATGAAGCAAAAGAACTTGTTCCTGTAGTTCTTATGGCAGACGGAGACTCTATGCTTAATGAGGGTAAATTTGCAGAGGCTGCTGCAAGATACAACGAGGTATTGGCTATTGACCCTGAGAATGCAACCGCATATATAAGAACAGGTATGTGCCAATCTAAATTGGGAAATGAGGCTGCCGCTATTGAGGCTTACACAAAGGCTGCAGAAAAAGGAGAGAAAGATGCAGCATACAAACAGCTCAATACGATGTACGTAAACAAAGCTGTTACAGCGTTCAAGGCAAAAGATAACGCAGGCGCCCTTGACAATGCGCTAAAAGCAGGCGAGTACGGGGAGAATTTTAATTCAGACAAAATTGGTGGTATTGCAGCTTTCAACCTTAAGAAGAATGATACTGCAATTAAACTTTTGGAGCAGGCTGTAAAGGCTAATCCTAATGCAACAGATATAAGATATTACTTAGCAAGAGCATACGAGGCTAAAGGGAACAAGGTAAAAGCAGTTGAGAACTACAAGAAGATTGTAGGAGATGCTAAGTTCAAGGCTTTTGCAGAGCAGAAGATCAAAGCTCTTGGCGCTTAATCCAATGACAAAAGAACTGGAACTTTTAGCTCCGGCAAAAAATAAGGAGATCGGCATTGCGGCTATAAACTGCGGTGCCGATGCCGTATATATTGCAGCCGAATCTTTTGGAGCACGTGAAGCTGCCGGCAATAGCATTGGAGATATTAAGGAGCTGTGCTACTACGCACATAAATTTCATGCAAAGATTTTTGTGGTGGTAAACACTATCCTTTATGATAATGAAACGGAGTCCGCCGCCAAACTTATATGGGATCTCTACATGGCCGGGGCCGATGCAATAATCGTACAGGATCTTGGGGTACTCAGGCTCAATCTACCCCCAATTCCCTTATATGCATCAACTCAGACAGATATAAGAGATACAGGAAAAGCCAAGTTGTTGGAAAAGTTAGGGTTCAGTAGACTTATAGTTGCAAGAGAGTTGAGCCTCAGACAAATTGCAGAGATCGCCTCAAATACAGATGTTGATATTGAAACCTTTGTGCATGGAGCGCTCTGTGTAAGCTATAGCGGACAATGTTATCTTAGCGCGAGATTAACAGGAAGAAGTGCAAACAGAGGGGCATGTGCACAGGCTTGCAGAAACAACTATGATCTTATTGACGCCAACGGCAAAAGGCTTATCCGCAACAGCCATCTTCTCTCTCTAAAGGATTTTAATCTGAGCAGACGCATTGCAGATTTGGTAAAAGCCGGCGTTTCGTCGTTTAAGATTGAAGGCAGACTTAAGAATGAATCATTTGTAAAAACGGCTGTCTTGTTGTATAACAGCAGAATAAACGATTTTTTAAATTCAGCTGATGGTGCAGGCTACAGTCGTGGCTCATTAGGCAGTATTGAAACAACCGCACAGCCTAATGCAGAAGTTACATTCAATCGTGGGTTTACTGAATTTTTCATAGATGGCAAAAGGGGGGAATGGAGAAGTGAGGAGAGTGCTAAATATCTTGGCGAGTACATTGGGAGCGTTGTCTCAAGCAGAATAAACAGAGCCGGATTCATGGAGTTTACATACAAGTCGCCCAAACAGATAGTAAACGGAGACGGGTTATGCATTACAGACAGTAAGGGAAATATTACAGGCATAAGAGCCAACAACTGTAACACAACGGCAAAACAGGTTACAACTACATCAAAGGAGATTGTAAAAGCCGGAAGCAGCATATTTAGAAATTACAATTACATTTATGAGAAACAGCTTGACAAGGGCAACACAGAGAGGTTTATTCCGTTGGAAGTCACATTTATTCAAAAAGGTGAGTGTTCCTCTTTTAAGATTGAATGCCATACGCAGGGGGTAAAGAGATCTGTCATCTCCTTTATTTATGATGTAAAGTATCCTTTCCAAAGGGCCAACAACCGTGAATCTGCAGAGAGGAACATAAAATTGCAGTTCTCTAAAAGGAGTTGTCATTTTACCTTTTCGCTAAAGGAATTTTATATAAATGGGGCTACTCTGCCGTTTTTCCCTATATCAGAGCTGAATGCAATGAGAAACGAGATAGCCGAAATTGCCTCTCGAAAACTTGAGGATCTGCGTATTTTAGAAAAAAGACAAGAGGAGGAGAGAGAGGTTGCAAGGAGAGCCCGCAGAGATAGCTATATTAAAGGTATTCGCAATGGCGAGGAGAATCAAATATTTTATAGCCAGAACATCACAGACCAAAGGTGGCAGCCATATATGCTTAACGCATCAAACAGGTTATCAAAAGGGTTATACAGTGAGCTTGGAATATCCTCTTCCGCGTCATCTTACGAACTGAGCCCCGTAAAGGAGGCTGTGCTTATGCGCACCAAGTATTGTATAAAGTACCAGTTGGGAATCTGTAAGAGAGATTTGTCGGGAAGAAAAGGTATCCTATCAAATACAGATTTTAAGGAACCTCTCTTTCTATGCAATAATGAAAAGAAATTCAGGCTCGTTTTTGACTGTTCAAAATGCGAGATGATGGTAATTGGATAAAATTGTATAATTTTACGGTTTAAAATCTGTTACAGACAAATGCACGAAGAGATAAAAAGGAAGATGAGGCTAATGGTAGATGAGGCGCGTGTCCCTCATGCCATACTGTTTACAGAAAACTCCGGCAACGGGGCTATAGATATAGCTCTTGATTTTGTAAAGTATCTCTTCTGTACAGACAAAAAAGGTGGTGAGCCGTGCGGTAAATGCAACAACTGCAGCATGGTAGACCATCTTGCACACCCAGATCTGCATTTTGCTTTTCCTACCAATGCCACAGGAGGACAGAGTAAAAAAAAGAGTGTGGAGGAGTACTATCCTCAATGGAGAGAATTGGTTAAGTCCAACCGCTTTTTTGGAGAGAAAGAGTTGAATGACGCACTTGGAATAGACAACAAAAGTGGAACGATTAGCGTGTCCGATGCCGCTGAAATAATGCGCGAATTGAGTTTATCCTCTTATGGAGGTGGGGCAAAGGTCATGCTGGTAATGTTCCCGGAAAAGATGAACACAGAGGCCGCAAACAAACTCCTTAAATCTTTGGAAGAACCAAGGCCCGATACCTGTTTCATTCTTATCTCACACTCACCGCAAAAGATTCTTAAGACAGTGCTGTCTCGGTGTCTGAGAATAGAGGTTCCCCCGATTGACGCGGCGGAGGTGACAGATATACTTGTAAACATATTTAAAGCAGATAAGGAGGAGGCAGCTATAGCGGCAAAACGCTCGTGCGGAAGTGTTGGAAAGGCTTTGGAAATTCTTGGCGAGATGCACAATGAAGCGACAGACGAGTGCATCTTTATGAACATAATGCGTTCCTGCTGCTCCAACAGTCTATACGATACGCTTTTAGAGGGTGAAAGATTAGCAGCGGCCGGCAGAGAGAATATTAAGGCGGAGCTCATTAACGGCTTGGAAATTACAAGGAAGCTGCTTATGTTAGACTTGGGATTAGATGAAATCTCTTTTGTGTCTGCAGCCGAATCTGCCGAATTGACTAAATTTAAAGGAATATTAAATAAATCATCACTCTACAGGTTGCGTGATTATATTGAATCATCTATAAGATTGATAGAGAGGAATGTAAATGCAAAATTCGTAATAGCGGACTTGTGCAACAGAATCTATTTTACCTGCAGAGAGAAATGAGTTAACATATATTTATTGAAGGGATGGAAAATAACATTAAAGAATATGATTGTCAGAGAGGTTGTGAGAAGCTTCCCGACAATTTATGCGATAATATGACATGCGGAGGAGGAAACTGCTTCCAATACAACAGAAGTTGCTGCAAGTTAAGCGTCTTTGACTGGTTGGACGATGTTCCTATCGAAGATCTTAAGGATCTGTTTGAGGTAAGGTTCAAGAACACCCGCAAACTTATATTCAGAAATACATCGGGGCAGATGCTCCGTGTTGGGGATTTTGTTGTGGTAGAGGCTCAAACAGGTTATGACCTTGGCATTGTAACCATAGACAGTGCTATGATATTCAACCAATTGAGAAGAGATCGCATTGACCCTAAAACATACGAATTCAGAAAAATATACCGCAAGGCAAGGCCTGCAGACATAGAGAAATGGCAGGATGCCATAGCTCGCGAACATTCAACAATGATACGCTCTCGGCAGATGGCTGCAGATCTTGGTCTTAACATGAAGATAGGAGATGTTGAGTTTCAGGGAGATGGTTCAAAAGCCATATTCTACTATATTGCAGATGAGAGAGTTGACTTTAGACAACTTATAAAGGACTTTGCAGAGGAGTTTAGAATTCGCATAGAGATGAAGCAGATTGGAGCCAGACAGGAGGCAGGCTTGATTGGTGGAATTGGCGTATGCGGGCAGGCTCTATGTTGTTCGAGATACATGAACAACTTTAAGTCTATAACAACACAGGCAGCAAGGAGTCAGGATCTGTCTCTTAACCCGCAAAAACTTGCCGGACAGTGCGGGAAACTCAAATGCTGCATAAACTATGAAGTATCTGTTTATGTTGATGCTCAAGCCAATCTACCTAAAGTTGTAGAGCCGCTTCACCTCGAAGACGGTGATGCCTATTTAATGAAAACAGATATTCTAAAGGGGATGATGTGGTTCTCATATACTCAGGGAAGCATGATTAATCTGCGTCCGTTAAAAACAGGGGCGGTAAAGGAGATAATTTCACTTAACAAACGTGGAATAAAGGCACCTTCTATCTTGGAAGAGCAGAAGGAGAAAGTAGGAGAGTTCCTTAGTGCAGTTGGAGAGGACAGCATTTCACGCTTCGACAACAGTAAAGAGAGAAACAAAAAGAGAAAGAGGGCACAGAGAGAGCAGGCCTCCACAACAGACAATAAGGAGGCAACAGACAATACATCTACAGAGCCAAAAGAGCCGAGAGCCCCCAAAGGACCTAAAGTAGCAAAAGGATCTGTAGATCAGCGAGAACAGAGAGCACCAAGAGATCCTAAAGAGGCAAGAGATGACAAGGACGCTAATAGCAACAGGCAGCAGAATCGAGGAGCAAACAGCAGGCGGAACAGCAATCGTAACAGATCTCAAAGAGAGGGCAGGGAGAACAGAGAGAATAGAGGAACGGACAAAATCAGCCAATAGCTATACTATAGGGCAAAACAGATAATATTCATACAATGGCAAAAAGGGTACTATCCATCATATTCCTCGTAGTATCTGTGGCATTGTTGTCTTGCAATGTACAGAAACCGGTAAACGGTTCTGCCTTTATTGCCTTCAGCCCGGCCAAAGGGTGGTATAAAAATACCTCTTTAGTGTTCAAATTAGACGCAGCAGAAACAGATTACCCAAGCCGTAGTCTTGTATTTACGCTACAATTAGTTGAAACATACAGCTACAAGGAGGATGACACACTATATTTTGCGCTTACGTTCCATAGTCCGGATAACAATCTTTATTCAGACACATTAAAAGTTCCCGCATTAATGGCAGACAAAAGCGTTAAACAGAGAAGGAGCAATGGAATCATAGAGATGGAGATTCCGTATGCCACCAACATAAAGAATATGGAGTGCGGAGGCTGGGAGATAAAGATAGACAAATGCAAGACCATAAGTAATAGAAAATTATACAAATATATAGCCGGCTTAGGGGCATACATAATAGAATATGGGATATGAGCAGCAAAGATAAATTAAGAAAATTTAGAGAAAACGAAGGATTCAAATGCCTTATACAGCCGTCAACAGATGATGTATTGTTTAAAGACTTTGAACTAAAAGGCAGATGGAACAGCAGCTTCTTTAAAAACAATAATCCAATAGTTCTTGAACTCGGATGCGGGAAAGGGGAGTACACTATAGAATTAGCAAAGCTCTACCCTCAAAAGAACTTTATAGGTATAGATATAAAAGGGGCAAGGCTCTGGAAAGGGGCAAAATACGCAACTGAAAACAGCATGCCCAATGTTGCATTCATTAGGACAAGAATAGATTTTATAGAGAGTCTATTTGCTCCGGTAGAGATAGATGAGATCTGGATAACATTCCCTGACCCGCAAATAAAGAAAGCCCGCAAAAGGCTTACGGGCAGTATGTTCCTTAATCACTACAACAATATTTTAAGCCATAGCGGAGCAATTAACCTAAAGACAGACAGCAGATTTCTACACGAGTACACAAAGGCCCTATGCATGGCCAATAATTTTAAAGTTGAGGTTTGCGATAACAATATATACAAGAACTTAGTTACGGACTGCAATAACAGCATATTGTCCATAAAGACCTTCTACGAAGCACATTACCTAAAAAACGGTCTTGCAATAACATACATAAGATTTGCAACCGGAGGAAAGATGGCTGTAGAACCGCAATGGGACGAAGAATTTTGGGAGAAGGAGGAATCCAAAGGGCGTGAAAATGTCCTAAAAAACAAAGGTGCGTAGCGTGCCCGGCAATATTTGTAGGCAAGTTTTTAACTTTTACGCTTCCCGACAAACACAGCCAACACCCTTAGCGCCTCCAACGCCTTAATCTGAGCAGCCGAGAGAGAACCCAACCTACGCTCCAATTCCGCCTGCAACGAATTGACGAGGCCTACAGCTTTTATAGAATGCCCTGCCAATTTTTTTTCGGCAGAGGCAATGCCGTTGTATTGCTCCACAAATGAAAACACACGGTTCACAAGATTATCCTCTGTCTCTTTATTACCAAAAGATGTTGAGAGTAAAAGATTTATAATATTCATCCTTTCCTCTGCCCCTGCAACACCAAACGCCTCTATAAGAGGAAGAGTTATCTTACGTTCCCTTATATCCTCGCCATACGGCTTTCCGGTATCTATAGACGGAGAATAATCAAAAATATCATCCCTTATCTGGAAAGCAACACCAAGCTCATAACCGTAATCCGTTATAAGTTTCAGCTCATTATCCGTTCCGTTAACAGAAAAAACAGCACTTTTAAGTGCCGCAATAAAAAGAGAGGCTGTCTTCTTATAAATTATTTTATAGTAATCCTCCTCCGAAATATCTAAAGTGTCTGCTTTTTGCATCTGAAAAAGCTCCCCGTCTGCAAGCTCTTCCAACGCAAAAGTAAAACAGTTTAAAATATTGCTCCCGGATTGGGTTAGCATGTACAAAGCCCTCGAGAGCCAGAAATCACCCGTAAGAACAGATGCCGCCGGACTAAAAAAAGCCTTGACAGTAAGCGCCCCCCTGCGCATATCCGAGTTATCAACAACATCGTCATGCAACAGAGTTGCAGTATGGATCATCTCAGAGACAGCCGCACAACTCCACGAAACCTCGTTAGGAGTTCCGCATGACTGTGCGGCCAAAAGGCTAAGAACAGGCCTCAGCTGTTTTCCCCTGTTATCATAGAGATATCTGTTTATCCTCTGTAAAAGAGGATTATCGTTTTCCAACCCCTCTAAAAAACTTTTTCTGTAGTTTTCCCAATTATCCCCTAAGATCTCAATGACATCCTGTAAATTCACTGCAACACCTGTTAAGTTAACTCTTTAAAAAAGAAATCCTATAGAGAGCTCAAAACCTCTGTTTTTCTCTCTTTTAACCTCTTTACGCAATTTAGGCCACTCAAAATTACTAACCTTTCCAAGATCCCAGCTGTATCTTCCCGACAACTGTATCTTCCATACCTCTATACCGGCGCCAAGCCCAAAGCCATATTCAAACCGGTTTAGATCGTCCCAACTTACCTTATTGTAAATACCACCCTTAGAGATGGCATAGCCAATATATGGTGTAAACTGAAGATAAGGTCTGAACAGAACTAAATCAACCCCCCACTGAACACCAACAGGAAGCTGAAGATAATGAAGTTTGGCGTCTTGTGAAAGATAGTCTTTTGAATTTTGTTCACCAAATTCCATCCTACTATTCTTATTAATATAAAGCAACTCCGGCTGGAGTGCAAAGCCTAACGGCAATTTAGCTTTATACATCACTCCAAAATGATAACCGGTACGCGCCTTTACATTAATCAGCCCGCCATCTGTTGGTTTCATGTCTGACATAGTATTAAAATTCATTCCCCCTTTGATACCAAAACCAGACTGAGCACTTACCAACGGGATAAGCATAAACAGTGCTGCTACAAATGCCAACAATCTCTTCATAATAATCTATTCTAATTTAATATTTATCTGCCTAATAAAAAAATGCGCTAAAGCAACTTGTCAATCTTCTCAGCAATAGCGGCTTTAGTAGTTGCGCCAACTAATTTATCCTTAAGCTCGCCACCCTTGAAGAAAAGAAGAGTAGGGATATTCCTTATACGATATTCAACAGGAACATCAGTTGCATCATCTACATTACATTTGCAGACTACAACCTTGCCCTCATACTCATTTGCAATCTCGTCTACAACAGGAGCAATCATTTTACATGGTCCGCACCAGGTAGCCCAAAAATCAACAATAACCGGTTTGTCCGCAGAAAGGACAACCTCTTTAAAATTAGCATCGTTTAGTTCAATAGCCATAACTTGTATTATTATTTAATTAATAAACCTGTATAAACCGGTACAAAGCCAACTTATACCTTTATATAAAACAACTACATCTGTTATTTCCCTAATTTCAAACAAATATAGTATCAGTTGGTTCTGTACACTAAAAACAGAGGTGCTAAATTAGCATATTTTTTTTAGATTACATAGACAATGCAGTACAAAATATGTCTTTATAACAAATATTACAATTAATATTAGAATTTATAATTGATTTAAGGATATTAATGTAAATTTGCGTGCTGTGGATAATGTTTTCCACTCCTGTATTAGAAACTAATATTAAAATACAATACTTATGTATAAGAATTTTCAATCTTATTTGACAAATGAGTTGCAATCTATAAAAGATGCAGGTCTGTACAAGAACGAGAGGATTATAGTTACCCCTCAGAAAGCAGAGATAAAGGTTAGCAGTGGCAAGGAGGTACTTAACTTCTGCGCAAATAACTACCTTGGATTATCTGATAATAAAGATCTTATCAATGCTGCCAAAAAAGCATTGGATGAGAGAGGTTTTGGAATGTCGAGCGTAAGGTTCATCTGCGGAACTCAAGATCTTCACAAAGAGTTGGAAAAGAAAATTGCAGAATTTTTCGGCACAGAGGACACTATCTTGTATGCTGCCTGCTTTGACGCAAACGGCGGTGTATTTGAGCCGTTGTTTAACGAGGAGGATGCAATTATATCAGACGCTTTGAATCATGCCTCCATTATAGACGGAGTAAGACTTTGTAAAGCACAACGCTATCGTTATGCCAATGCAAATATGGAAGAACTGGAGAAGTGTCTTAAGAAAGCTCAGGCACAAAGACACAGAATCATAGTAACAGACGGCGTTTTCTCTATGGACGGAAATGTTGCCCCTCTTGACAAGATCTATGAATTAGCTCAAAAGTACGATGCACTTGTGATGGTAGACGAATCCCACTCTGCAGGTGTTGTCGGGAAGACAGGAAGAGGAACTACAGAGCAGTTTAACCTAAGAGGAAAGATTGAGATTCTTACAGGCACACTTGGAAAAGCGTTTGGCGGTGCAATAGGCGGCTTCACAACCGGTAAGAAGGAGATTATAGATATGCTCAGACAGCGTTCGCGTCCTTATCTTTTCTCTAACTCTATTCCGCCAATGGTTGCAGCTGCGGGTATAGAGATGTTCAACATGATGTCTCGCACCAATGAACTGCAGGATAAACTTCATGCAAATACAGAGTACTTTGTTGCCAAGATGAAAGAGGCAGGTTTTGACATTAAACCTACCCAATCTGCAATATGCGCAGTTATGCTTTACGATGCAAAACTTTCACAAAAGATGGCAGAAAGACTTTTGGAGGAGGGAATATACGTAGTAGGATTCTACTATCCTGTTGTACCAAAAGACCTTGCACGTATACGTGTACAGATTTCGGCAGGTCACGAAAAAGAGCACTTAGACAGAGCTATTGCCGCATTTACCAAAGTAGGCAAGGAGCTAGGTTTGTTAAAATAATCTTGTCTTTAAGACAATGTTAAGGGGATGACCAAAAGCAGGCCATCCCCTTTCTGTAATCACTCAAAAATAATAACCTATAATCTAATCATCGTATTCGTAGCGCGGAATAAATTCAACCGTTTTAGGTTCACGCATTATAACCACCGTATTACGTGGTATGGCAAGTTCTATCCACGCAAGTTTTCCGTCAAAAGGTTTATCTTTTGAAAGGACCTTAGGATATACTGTTAAAAGTGAGTCCTTTATTGTACAAAGGTCATTTTCCCCCTTATCCCAAGCCATCTCTGCCAACGTGGCACCATAGAAGAATGTCTTCTCTGTCTCAACGTACGGCACACACGGTTCACCATTGTCAAGCCTGTAATTCCTGTCCCTTTTAATCCTAAAATGCGGATAATAGGCAATCACACTACCATTTTCACCCTTATCAACATAGTAGAGATCTACCTCTCCATATTTGCTGTCATTCATATACATTTTGGCGCTTCCCGACAATTGAGGTTTCACAAAGTCAACGTATAAAGTGTCATAATGTTTATCAAAACTTGTACATATTTTATTTTGGTAATGATTTATAAAAGGGGTAGCCTTAGATATGCCCCAAGAAATGGATGACACAATACATACAATCCACAAAATGAACAATATAAGCCCCGGACGCCACTTAGGAGACTTAAAATTAAAACACAACATACTTCCAACATACAGTAAGGCAATACAAGGAATAAACCATACACCCATTGCCATAATCTTAAAAAACAACATACCCGGCCCGGGCATTATATAATCCGCTAATGAATAAGCAGATATTCCTGTAAATATGTCTATTCCAAAGAGAAATACTATTCCACATATAAAACCGCCTATACCTGAAAGCAACATGACAATACCAACTATAAAGCAGATAGTCCTGCCTAACGCATTTAAAACTCTATTCCCGGAATGCTCCATATTATTTCCTTTTTTCCATTTGTAATCTCTTATTCCGTCCAATCCTGGATCTATCCCATCCATTGAACATCTCTGTGCCACTGTCTTGGCAGGCGGTACAGCTATCCACAAGACTATATATCCTATTATCAGTATAGAGGCTAACGTATGCCCAAAGAATACGCTACTTCCAAAAAGGACAGCTACAACCAATACTATTCTTATCCATATAGGCGACGTATTTGCATATTTTGCCAATCCGGCACATACCCCACCCAAAACATTGTTTCCAAGATCTCTGTAAAGCCTCTTCTTTATGTTTCCGTCCAAATCTACCCTATCCTGCACACTATTTGCCTGCGTAGATTTGCCACCATCGGCATCCCTCAACTCCTCCGGTGTTCCAAGAATGGCAACTATATGCTGTATATCGCCGCTATCTACCACTCGGTCTCTTGCTCCTCTCTCTATAAGCAACTCTGCTATACGTTCCTCAACATCGGCAACAATCTCTTCATTTCCCGCAACATTCTTGTAATAGTTGTTCAATGACTCCAAATAGCTGTTCAACTGCTCCAAAGCATCTGTTTCAAGAGTAAATGCAATGCCGGATATGCTTATTTTTTCTATCTCTTTCATGATTACAAAAGTTTTTTTGTCTTAATAAGGTTTATAGAATCCTCAACATCTTTCCAGGCGCTATCCATAGCTTCTAACGCAAGATCACCCTGCTCAGTTAGGCTGTAATATTTTCTTGGAGGTCCCTGTTTGCTCTCCTCCCACCTGTAGGTAAGATAACCCTGATTCTTTAATCTTGTAAGCAGTGGATACAACGTTCCCTCCACAACTATCATCTTTGCCTCTTTAAGTTCGGTTATGAGAGAGGAGGCATAAGTCTCCCCGTTTTTGAGAATAGAAAGAATACAATATTCAAGCATTCCCTTTCTCATCTGTGACTTTATGTTTTCTAAATTTATATCCATAGCAACTCTCCTTGTATTATTTTTTAACGGCAAATTTGCTCAGATTCTCGGCATTAACAGGCAAACCGTACATTTGACACTTTTCAAGGGGTGTAACAGCCTTAGGTACCACTATCCAAAAGATAATATATATCCAAAATCCGGAAGAGCCCAATATAAGTAGCACCAAAAATATAACCCTAAGTAAAGTAGTATCAACTCCAATATAAAGAGCCAATCCGCTACACACTCCACCTATTTTGGCATCATCCGGATTTCTGTAAAGGACCTTTTTTGCAGCTCTTTCTCTATTCTGTCTATAGCTATTGGGCTCTTGAGAATCGGTAGTGCCTGCTTCACCGTACGATTCTTCCGCAGTGTTAAAGTTATATTCAGAGCCATCGGGAAGCCCCAACTGCATTATAACTTCATTTACCATGTTAATATTCACCACATCCTTATAGCCGTTTTCCAACTTCTCTGTAAACAACTCGGATATTCGTCTTTCAACATCATCCATAACCTCTTTCCACTGTAGCTCCTTAGCTATTTTGCTTTTAAACACGCTCAGATAATTCTTTAATGCGACATACGCATCCTCATCCACATTAAAACCTCTGCCGGACAAACTGATATTCACTATCTTTTTCATCTTATTGAAATATTTAATCTTAACTTAAAAAATATAGATAATTGTGTGAGTCTGATAGCCGTTCACTATCGTTCTCTCTCAACAATAATTCCGCTTACATTATTCTATTCTTACAAGGTACTGTTTCTTACCTTGTTTTTTGCATTGCAAATATATCTATATTTTACAGTACTATGCAACACATAGTACTGTAAAATGGCAAAAAAATTACAGACCTCAACTTAATGAAGCCTGTAATTCCTTATTTGTCAAACTAATGCTTAATTATTAAAGATATTAAGAAAATGTTAAGCCATTTACTTTTGAGTTGCTGCAGATGCCTCTTCTGCAGGATTAGCACTCTGCTGTGCCTCTCCCTGTACCTGCTGCATAGCCTCCTCCTGATTAAACTGAGGCTGCCCTTGCACAGCTGTATTCAATACCCTATCTGTAATATCTGTTCTGTTCTCAACAGCTCTGTTTGCAATAAATGCTGTAGCCAAAATGCAAAGAACAATAATTGTAATAGCTAAGGTCCAAGTTGATTTTTCAAGAAAATCTGCAGTCTGTCTCACTCCGAAAGTCTGATTTCCGGCAGCAAAGTTAGCTGCAAGTCCACCACCCTTTGAGTTCTGAAGCAACACTATTATGGTAAGCAAGACACTTGCAATAACAATAAGAATAGAAATTGCGGTATACATATTTATAAATTTTTAATATTATTTTCTTTACTTGATGATATCTTTAATTTTATGTCATTCACAAGACTTGCAAAGTAAACACTTTTTTCCGGATATAACAAAATAAGTTTTGAATAAACATCCAAAGCCTCACGCCAACACTCCTGTTGCGTGTAAATCTGCGCAAGTGTCTCAGTGTAAAAAATTAACGGATCCACCCCGCTATTTGCGCCATCCCTTTTTACTGCTCTCTCCCTCTCTAATGACCTTGCTGCTTCAACCGGAATAGCAGGAGAATCGGCTTTTGCTTCGTTTTCATTGTTTACGCTCTCCAACTCCTCCCTGCTGAAATAGTCGCCACCAACTACAAATATCTTCTTGGCCTGCTGGATCTGAGATTGTATGACCTTATCATTTTCGGTACGTTTTTTTGTATTCTCAACACCCTCTATTTTAGTTGCAATCCATTCCGGAAACGGCACAAACGAAAACGACTCCCTCAACTTTTCCCGAGCCGTCTCCTTGCTTATCTCCGCCAATTTAAGAATAAGCTCCACCCTGGCTCCCTGATACCACGGATAGATGGAGATCAACTGCTCTATAGAACTCAAATCCTTTGTCATACTCTTGTAAAATTACCAGTTAGCAACCGTTGCATTAAAGATGTCCTCTACCAAAGTCTCAACAATCTGGTCTACCAATTGCGCCTCTGCAGACTCAAATGTCATGTTCGAATCATAATCCTGAAAAGCCGCAAATGACTTTGATTCAAAGCTCTGGCTCTCATCTTTATTATTAGTGAAAGATATGTTTACAGTTACTGTAAGCCTGTTTTTAGAAGCCACCTCATCAGATGTAACCGCAGTTGGGGTTATATCGTAGCTCATTATAAACCCCGATATCTCCAAATCTCCTCCATCCGTTACGGCATCCAATTTTGTAAGCTTTCTAAACTTATCCTGCAACGCCTCTGTAATCTGGTTGCTCAGAGACGGATTCACCTTCATCGCCCTGTTCTCTATTGTGTATATGGAGATTGTCTTAACATCGGGCGATATGGAAGTTGCATTAAACTTGTATATTCCGCACCCCGCCAAAAGAGAGAACAGCAGAGCCATTATAAGATATATTTTTCCTTTATACATAGCTTCCCTACAAATTATTTTATGCCAAATTAAGTTCTTTTATCTTTCTGTAAAGTGTCCTTTCAGATATACCAAGTTCCTGCGCAGCCGCCTTCCGTTTACCATTGTGTTTTTCGAGGCACTTTTTTATTAGGTCTGCATTTACGGAAGGGATAGACATTACCGGTTCCTGCTCTCCCCCCTGTTCCTCCGTAAACTGTTCGTACGCAGGCTCATCCTCAGTTCTTTCGCCGGAATGAATAAGCATAACCTCGTGAGGCAACGTATGGTGAGCCGGTATAACATCTGTCCCAGGGTGTTGACAAGCTGCAGCCGTCCTCCTAAGCAGCCCTCCGCCACCTTGTTGAGAGCCTGCTTTAAGACTGTTCACCTCTAACTTGAGGTCATCTATCTCATTCCTTAACTGAGACAATATCTTGTAGATGATCTCTCTGTCGGGAAGAATATCCTCATTTCCTCTGCCCCCCCCAACGACAGGCAGCTGATCTGGAGTATCCTGCGGAAGATATCTCATTAAAATCTCCGGGGTTATGGTCCTCTCCTTCTCCAAAACAGACATCTGCTCTGCCACATTCTTGAGCTGCCTTATATTTCCCGGCCAGCGATAATTTTCCAGAAGATGCACAGCATCAGGGGTAAGCCTCACAGATGGCATCTGATACTTATCTGCAAAATCCAACGCAAACTTTCTGAACAGGTTATGTATATCAGCCTTTCTCTCCCTTAAAGCGGGCAGCGTTATTGGAACGGTATTCAACCTGTAGTAGAGATCCTCCCTAAATTTCCCTTGGCGTATTGCGTGCGGCACATTAACATTTGTAGCCCCCACAACGCGCACATTTGTCTTTTGCACCTTTGATGAGCCAACCTTATAAAATTCACCGCTTTGAAGCACTCTAAGCAACCTTACCTGCGTTGAAAGCGGCAGCTCTGCAACCTCATCCAAAAAGATTGTTCCGCCGTCTGCCACCTCAAAATATCCCTTTCTCGTCTCTTGGGCGCCGGTGAACGAGCCCTTTTCATGCCCGAAAAGTTCTGAATCTATTGTTCCCTCAGGGATTGCGCCGCAGTTTACGGCTATGTATGCATTATGTTTTCTTGAACTGTTCTGGTGGATGATCTGAGGTATTACCTCCTTACCTACTCCGCTCTCTCCGGTTACCAATACAGACAGATCCGTTGGCGCCACCTGAACGGCAATCTCAATGGCTCTGTTAAGAACAGGGTCATCTCCAACTATCTCGTATCTCTGTTTAATATATTGTAAATCCATATCTGCAAAGTTAAATTATTTTTAGTAAAAGATTACCAAGTTATTTTTTTAGATTACTTAGAAGCCTTTTTATTTTTTTGTGCAAATATTTCGCTTCCCGACAAAATTGGCTTTGGTTTTGGCTTTAGCTTTGGCTTTAGCTTTGGCTTTAGCTAATTAAGTTTATAGTTTATTGTTTAAAGTTTAAAGTCTGTTAATTAGTTTATAGATTTAAAGATATTAGTTTTTTACTTTAAACCTTACTGCTATTAACTTTAAAACTGTCTATACACTCTAAACTCTCAACTATAAACTTTATTAAGGCCAACGCTTTTATCTATATTTTTCTTACCTTTGTTGCGAGGGTTTTGGAGAGGCGTCTGCACCGTTCCGCCGGAAACCGTTTTCCACCTAACAGCAAGAAAAAGGCTTGCGCACACAGCGGAACAGCAGTAATCTCAACATTCACCACCTGCTCCATATGGGATATACTAAAAGTATATAGTTTTAAAGGACAAACTGCAGCAGTGCCGGGGAATGCACTGTGAGCCGGAGCAGAACAATGACGCTATTGATATCTATCTGATAGCAGCAATTAGTGCACTGTATACAGCGTGTTAATCTGTGGCCTTTTATTATTAGCACGCATGGGAATTATTTAGAGCTAAAATACATTTTGGTAAACGTATGATTAAAATTTAAACCTTAAACGCGGTTAGTCCGACATGAAAAGAGATCTATTCTTGCTACGCAGCATAGCAGTCTGTATGCTCGTCAGTACCTTTACAATCACATTGCAAGCCCAATCGGGCTTTGTACAGGACGGAGAAAAACAACGTCCTTCAACCGATTCATGGAACATGGTCAAATACGGAGAGGTTGGAGCGAGCCTCTATACCGGAACAATACAGCTCAACATCCCATTCTATGAATACAAAGACAGTGACTTTACCATCCCTGTATCATTGGCTTACAGCAGTAACGGCCTGCAGCCCAACAAGAGAGGCGGAGTGTTAGGACCGGACTGGACATTGATGGCAGGCGGCAACATATCCATTGATTCGCAAGGATTGCCGGATCTGCAGGATGTTGACAACGAATGTAACAGTTACTACAGTCTGTACCGAAACGTGTCACAAATACCATCCACCTCCAAAATATGGAGATTGGGAGCATCATTATCAAATTTAGTGTCCGTTGGCGCTTACCCTGCCTCTTTGATACACTGCTTTGGTGGCACTCCAGACAATTATATAATGATGTACGATGCCATGCCGGATCTTTTTCATTTCAATTTTCTTGGTCATACGGGCAACTTCCATTTGGGAGTCAATAAAAAGGTTTACGTGTACAATACCGGAGGCAACAACAAAGACTACAGGATAAGTTTCAAGGAGGGGAGCACAGAAGATGTCTTTGGCATAATCATAGAGACGGCAGACGGCTACAAATATGAATTTATAGAAGAGGAGACCTCCCAATCGCGAGACAGTGAAACAGGCAAACCTCTCACAGTTGCATATCATCTCAGTACCATAACGGCCCCCAACGGCAGAAAGGTTGAATATGTCTACCGCAATTATGATATCAGTGTAAGGGTGCCGGCAGGAATAGCCATAAGCGGCACACAGTACATGATCATCTGGGACGGAGGCATCCAAGAGGTAGAGTTTCATGGCAAGAACTTGGAACACCAGATAGTTACAATAGACCAGAACATACCTGTGATAAGTCAGATAAAGATAGACGGCGGTACTGTTATCTCTTTCAACTACACACAACAGCCTGTTGAAGAGAGTGATGAGTACGGAGAGATGAACTTGTCTGCATCCTCTGCCATACGCTATAAACAGAGTGTTCGTATGACCGGTATCACCGTAAAGACAAACAACAAGACCGTCAAACAGTGCGGATTCTCTTACAAGAAGATGACAAACGGCAAAAGGGTAAGCTATTTGGAAGAGGTAAATATTTTTGGAGAGGGTACTTATAAGATGACCTACAACACGGCAGCCGGCTTCCCCGGCAACGGTACACTCAGTGTAGACCATTGGGGCTACTACAACGGCAAGAACGATGGCAACTCAACCAATATACCTTTCCTTAAGGTGTGTAAAAATGGCGAAAGCAGTGAGACTATAAATCAATCGACCAGAGATGCGATAAGCGCCAAAGCCATGACAGGCATACTCACAAAGATTACCTACCCCAGCGGAGGTTACAGCAGTTTTGAGTATGAAGGTAATGACTATTCCAGAGTTTTCATGAGAGACTCTCTCAACCAATATGAAGGAAGCTACAGAACACAATCGGGACTGTGCGGAGGGGTAAGGATAAAGCGGATAACCCACTATGACAAAGCAGGAGTATCATTGGGCGGCAGCAGTTACAGCTACAAAACAGGCAACACAAGCAACGGCACACTGCTCAATTATCCAAGATACCATATCAAGTACACTGCACAGGCACGGGTCACTCCAATGCTAACGGAGAACATAGACTATTACTCCTCCTCGCTTGCAAACTACAACGGTTCTCATATTGAGTATTCCACTGTCTACGAGACTAAAAGTGATGGCAGTATCGTCAAGTACACATTCTCATCGTCAGATTCCGCCGACTATGCGGATTTTCTTGAAAGACAGAATACGTACGATGAACCATACGCATTTGAAACTGTTGGGGCTTGGCGAAGAGATAATGCAGATATAACCTCAATAGTACAGCCTGCAGTGTCAAGACACGGAGACAGAGGCAAACTCCTGCAAAAGAGCATATACAAGAGTTCTTCCGAGAGTACTCCGGCATTGACGGAACAGTATACCTACAATACCGCAAGAGAGCTGTCTAAGGACTACTGTCCTGCATACCTTATAAGAAAAATCTCTACTGTTCCAACCTTTGTGGACAACTACGAACTTAAAGGAAGAAAATTAAAGGAAAAGAGAGGAGGCTCAAATGTAGAGAAAGAGGTGACATATTGCTACAACAGCCGTGGTCAGATAATAACAGCAACAAGCACAGGCAGTGAAGAACACATATACATAGACAAGAACACCTTCGTTACAGACCTTACAGACTCTGAGGTAAACGCATCGGAGGCTTACCGCTTTATGAAAAGACGGTTTGATATAAACAGACCACTTGCTATTGAGCATTACATAGGTACAGGTTTTGGAGATTCAACATTGGTAGGCGGAGTGCGAACCGTTTACGGATTGAAGACAACCTCATCGGACACCCTGTTGGTAAAAAACAGAGTTGAGAAGTATGACATGGTGAGTGGTAAGTGGCATATTAAAGAGACTTATCTGAAATATGACAACAGAGGCAGATTGTTGGAAATGGAGGATATCAACGGCATAAAGACAAGTTTTGTGTGGGGATATGGTGGGCTATATCCTGTTTTGCAGGGAAGAAACATAAGCATCAATTCACTGAAAGGTATAAGCGGATTACAGGGGATAGAGAGCACTCCGCTCGAAGGATGCCTGAGCGAACAACAGCGCACGGCTATCAAGGCACTTTGCACAAACAGCAACGCAGAGGTTGAGTATTACGAGTATCTTCCTTTAGTTGGCATAAGCAAGTTGATTGATGCCACGGGAAAGATATACACCTACGAGTACAACAACGGAGGCAAACTGAAGAGGATTGTGGACAATGAGGGCAAGAGTGTGGAGGGAGGTTATTATTCTCCCGACAATAAACTACCTAATTTATAGCTTTGGCGTTGGCCTTAATTAAGTTGAGAGTGTATAGTTTATTGTTTATAGACAGTTTTAAAGTTAAAAGCTATATTTTTTAAACTTCATAACTTACTATAAACTTTTAACTATAAACTAAATTGATGGCGTTGGCTTTAGCTTTGGCCGTTTTGAAGAGTATAGAAAGTATAGAGTGTATAGAAAGTAAAGAAGGTAGAGAGAGTAGAGAGAGTAGAGAAGGTAAAGAAAGCTAAAGCAAATAACTGACTCTAAACTTTAAAATAAACTGCAAACCGAGTGCAGAATTGCGAACTTGTTTGCAAATTATGCCGAGGTGCAACGTTTATTGTAGTTTTACTAAAATAATTAGAAACAGTTATGAACGACCTGTCAATCAGCGGAAAAGCGGTTGCCGAAAGCAGCTTATAAGAAACGGCGTCTGTTGAAGGACCGTTAGGATGCAAAGCAGACTAAAAGGGACGACTCAGCCGTTTCAAGCTGATTGAAGGCATTAGCAGTTGATTGACGCGGAGAGAAAAACTGTTTACTAATATTTTACATAACAATAAAAAGAATATATACTTATGAACACAGATATACAACACAGAAATCACAGAGACTGTAGCTGCAGAAGCAGGGGTAGCAGTCATTTATCATCATATTTGCCAAAAGCATTTTGGCCGGTATTCGCTTTCATGACAGTATTTATCGGGCTGTCGTTTACGGCTGGTGCAGCCGATACCATAAGGGTGAACATCCCGCGTGTTACAGTGACAATGGCAAGAAGCTACAACTTTACCAGTGCTGCCAACTCTGTATATGTTCCCGTGGAGTTCAACTCTGCAATGAGCGCAGACAAGGTGGCAGATTACATTGAGGAGAGCAACGCATTCCTCTTTGACCATTTTGGAGATGATGTAGCGGAGATAAGCGGAGTGTCGGATGACCTTGGTACCATCTACTTGGATATCAAACCAAACACAGGAATAAAACGTGTCCTCCTCATCACAAGCACAGGCAGCGGCAGCAAGGTCATAACGGTGGTGCAAGCAGGTGACACCCCGGAGCCCGAGCCGGAACCAGAACCTGAGCCGGACGAGAAGTTCAACATCCCCGGCAACTGGAAGATGGTGCGCCACTATACGGACGAGACAGGCAATAACTACATAACGGACATCACCTTCTATGACGGCTTGGGATATCCCTCACAGATAGTCAACGTAGGGGCATCCCCTACAGGGAACAGGAACATCGTTACCCCTATAGTCTATGACAGGATGAGAAGAAGCGATTCTGTCCTCTTCCTGCCGTATGCCTCGGCTACTGTCAATACCATAAAGGAGGAGAGTGCGCCTCTGCAGGGACAAAGCTCTTTCTACGGTACTATGTTCGGCACAGGCGAGAGCAGCTATGCCAAGACAAGAAGGGTATATGAACCATCAGAGTTGAACAGGGTATCCCGGGAGTATAAGCCGGGAAGCGCATACACAAGCAGGCATGTCTCCTACAGCTATGAGACTAACAGTGCAAACGAGGTCGTTAATATGTCGGCCGGTAGCTTCAATGGTGCATTGTTTGTAAACAGCGCTTATCCGTTCTATGATGCAGGCAAGCTCTTTAAGGATGTGGCAACAGACGAGGACGGGAACACATTAACCACCTATACAGATGTCACAGGAAAAGTGATAATGGAGAAGAGAGGAACGGATAACATGACCTATTATGCCTATGACGACAGAGGATTTCTCTCTTGGGTGATAACTCCTGCCGGAAGTGCTGTGTTGTCATCTTGCGCCAAAGATATAATAACAAGCACAAATAATTATACATTCGCCAGAGGTATAACAAGCTCATTTGCGGCAGAGCACTGCTATGTATATATTCGCGACTATATGGGCAATATAATAGAGAAAAACATTCCCGGAGCCGGAATCAGTGAATATGTCTATGACAAAGGTGGAAGGCTTGTACTTGAGAGAGATGCCAACCTTAAAGGGAAGAACAGATGGATCTATCATGTCTATGATAACATAGGACGGGAGATAGAGTGTAATCTTGTGCAGGGTACGGCATCGGTGACAAGAGTTTCGGCACAGACAAACTATAACAATCTTTCCATCAATAACAGTTATCCTCAGCTCGGAGGAGGAACACCCGATACCCCTCCGTCTGCTATAGGGAGCTTTACCCTTATATGCAAGCTCTCTCAGACTCGGTTCGGAGGTGGGGTATATCGCACCGCATCCTCCACTCAGACCTCATCATTTACTGTTCCTTCCTATCTTGCCTTTTCACCTGTAAGCGGTGTGGCAGAGAGTGCAGATTTGGATAATATGAAGGTGATCGGTTACAAACTCTATGAGAAAATTGCCCTGCTCGATGGCAATACTGAGACAAGCGGTGGTAATGCCAACTTTATAGAGAGGGCATTCTATTATGACAGGAAAGGAAGGGTGATGCAGGTGGTGGAGAAGAACTCTACGGGAGGTATAAGCAGGACAAGCACCAAGTATGATTTTAGGGGAAACATCCTTGCAGTGAACGAGAGTCACTCGGCAGGCAGTCTTACAATAACAAAAGGAACGGTATACAGCTATGACCAAAGGGGAAGGCTGCTTAGCGAGAGGGTATCTGTAGACGGAGTGGAGAAAGCAACGGTAAACTACAGTTATGATGCTCTTGGCAATCTTACGGGAAAGAGCTATGGCAATGGTGTGACAGACAATCTGCAGTACAATATTCAGGGATGGGGTACGGTATCACAGACAGTCAAGGGGAGTGAGACGCTGTACAGCCAGAAGCTGGGCTACTATGATGCAGAGAAAGGTAGCGGATTGTATAACGGTAACATCTCCGAGTGGAGGGTGCAACAGGGAACAAATGCTGCAAGCACATACAGGTACAGCTATGACGGATTGGGCAGGCTCACGGAGAGTTCAAGATATGCGGGAAGCGGTACAAGTACAACAAACAGTTGGTGCGAGAGGGGAATAGATTATGATCTTAACGGAAATATTGTTACCTTGCAGAGGTTTGGCAGCAATAGCATTACGGCAGAGGATGATCTGAGTTACAGTTATACAGGCAACAGGCTCACAGCCCTTACAGGCAGCAGCGAGGGGGCTGAGCTGAATGCTTCATACAGCTATGATGCAGGTGGTAACATGCTCTATGACGGCAGAAGAGGATTGGGTATAAGTTACAACATCCTTAATCTGCCGGCAAAGGTGGTGGAAAAGACAGGTGCTACGGCAGCAGACGGTGCGGTCAAGGCTGAGTATCTCTACAGTGTGGATGGAATCAAGCAGAGGGTTGTAGACGGGGCAAGCAGTAATGGTTATCTCTATCTTGGAACATTGGTACTCTCAAAGAGCGGAGAGAGCTACTCATTGGCAAGTACAGGGTTCGGTGGAGGAAGGATTATAGGTGGAGCAGGAAACAGTTGTTTGGCATATTACTACGGTACGGATCACTTGGGTAGCGTGAGGGTGATAACGGACGGCAGCGGCAGTGTAGTGGAGAGGAACGACTACTACCCTATGGGTATGAGAACAACCACAGGCAATAGTTACCCACAATTGACAACCAACCTCTACAAGTACAACGGCAAGGAGGTTCAGACGCTTGGAGGCATTGGCTTCACAGACTACGGCGCGAGGATGTACGATGACTTCACCGGACGGTGGTTTGTTCCGGATCCGTTGGCAGAGAAATACGCCTCAATGTCTCCTTATATGTACTGCGGAGGGAATCCGATAAATGTTATTGACATAGATGGAAGAGATGCAATTTATATTGCTTTCCCAAAGTACAGAGCTAACGGTATTCCATTTACAGGACATGCAGGTGTATTGTTGATTGACAATAAAACAGGGCTGACAAAATATTATGAATATGGAAGATACAATGGAAGTCGCATTGGTAAAGTAAGGCCGGTAACCATTCCCAATGTAGTCATAGGAAAAGACGGCAAACCCACCTTAAAAAGTCTTAACAGGGTTCTTAAGCAACTTTCAGATATATCTGGAGACCACGGTGATATAGAAGGGGCTTATATCATAAGTGACAAGTTCAAAGAGATGAATGATTATGCTAAAAATAAAATGAAAGAAAATGACGACCCCAAAAGAAAGAAATATTCAATAATAAACAACAACTGTGCAACTTTTGCCGAAGATGTTATTACACAAGATAAAAGTGTTGATAAACCTTTCACAATAATCAAAAGTCCTGTTAATATTGTTAGCGAATATCAAGAGAAAGGCAATGCAAGAGTTCAATATAAGGCAAAAACTCAAACCACCACAATAGAAGAGGGTGATGAAAATGATGCAAAAATTAATTTTAGAAATTAGATATGAAGATTAAATTATTACGTTTATTATTGTATCCTGTTGCTGTGGTAATTATTTGTATAATATTACTCTTTATATGGTTAATTCTGCCATATGACAGGGAATGGGAAAAGCCTGAAAATGTTCCGGATTCAGCAGTTTGGGTAGGTGGTTGTGATGGTGGAAACTGGATAGAATTGGTGGATTTTAAAGAGGATACTATAAGATTTAGACTTTATAGAGATTGTAATGGGGATTTATTATTGGATGCAGATTTTGTTTATCAGAAAAAAGATGATATACGTCTTACAAGAACAAATTGGGATAAATATCTCGACTTTTTTGATGGAGAATCAATTGCTACTAATATTATCAGAGATAACCGCTATTGCCACCTAATTCCGGTTTTCCCAGCCTATTACCAAGAAACAATAGAATAGATGGGACAACTCCTATTTTGTAACATCTATTATGCATAATTCAAACTCTTAGTAAGCGCTAAAAAATAAGTTGGTAAAGATTTAGCAGTATTTTTGAGGATAGATGTCTTTTTGAAAAAGATTATCAAGTTATTTTTTTAAGATTACTTAAATAAAATTAGATATGAGGACATTGTTATTATTATTTATTGCAAGTATGCTTATTGGGTGTTCTGTTATGAATAACAATTCTCTTTGCAGAGAAGACAAATCAAATAGGGCAACTCTGTTTAAAATCAAATCCATACAGGATAAGGGGAAGTTTTATATTATCTATGCAAAAAGAAATGATTCCCTGTTTAAGATTCTTAGTGACCCTAAAGTGAAAGCTAATGGTGAAAAAATTAAAGTTAATCATTATTATAAACTTGAGTTGAAGAAAATTTTTCCACGTGATTCTATATTTGGTATAGCAATAGCTCCTAATGCGGGTATAGTAGGTTTTGATTATGGAGGAAAAACAATTTATAAAGAAAAAAAATCACACAATAAAGTGTATAGAGCTAAAAACTTAAAGGGATTGTATCTTGATAATGACCTAAATAGGTAAATAGCTTAGATGATGATTGCGGAGTGGTCTAAATTTAGACCACTCCGCTAAATCAAACGCTCCTTACTTTCTATACTCTCTTTTCCTTCTCTCCTCTCTATACACTAAAAAAGCCAATGCTAAAGCTAAAGCCAACGCCAACGCTATAAACAATACACTTTCAACTATTAATTTGCTATATTTGTTCGGTTTTAGAATTTTTGATAGGATGAAAATACTAGTTTTAATACCGGCCAGATATGCTTCATCTAGATTCCCCGGTAAGCCATTAGCAATAATCAAAGGTAAACCTATGATCCAGAGGGTTTACGAGCAATCCATGAAGGCATACGATGATGTATGCGTTGCCACAGACGATGAGCGGATATACAACAAGGTAAAGGAGTTTGGCGGAAGGGTCGTTATGACATCAACCGAGCATCAAAGCGGTACAGACAGATGTCTTGAGGCATTGGAGAGATTCTCAGCGGAGGCGGGGGTACGCTATGATGCTGTAATAAATGTGCAGGGAGATGAACCATATATACAGCCGGAGCAGATAAGGCTCGTAGGTGAGCTTCTTGCAAAAGACAATGCAGACATAGCAACTCTTGTAATGCGTGTAGACAGCGTGGAGGAGTACAATAACAGCAACTCTCCAAAAGTTGTAACAGACAAAGAGGGTTATGCGCTCTATTTCAGCAGATCACCAATTCCATTTTCAAGGGGTGCAGAGGTAACGGACGAGGTGTTGAAAAACGGAAGATTTTACAGACATGTGGGGATGTACGGGTACAGGTCCTGTGTTCTCAAAGAGATCTGCACTCTTCCTCAAAGTTTCCTCGAAAAAACAGAGAAACTTGAGCAGTTGAGATGGCTCGAAAACGGATACAGGATAAAAACTGCAATCACCGAGTACAAAACACATGCGGTTGACACCCCGGAGGATTTAAAATATCTTAATGAGACAGATTTGTAACATAATACAGAATTTAACTTTTTAGACAATTTTCTTTTGAAAAAATAACTATCTTTGCCAATGTTTGACGGACTGTTTTGTTTTTACAGAGGATGTGGAGGCAAAATGGTGTTTTATTGTAGTAATCACATTTTAATTATATACAAAATGAAAAAATTATCTTTCAGATTTCTAAGTCTCATGGTTTTGAGCTTAGCACTTGTTGCTTGTAGCAATCCATCAAAGATGGCCAAGTATGCAAGCATGGTTACAACCAATTGTGAACCTCAGGTTCTAGAGGCTGTTGCAGGTAAGATTGATGCAACATATTCAGTAACATTCCCCGGTAAATATTTCCTTAAAAAAGCTATTTTGGAGATCACCCCTGTAATGGTTTACCAAGGTGGTGAGGTTGCAGGTGAAACTTTCACTCTACAGGGTGAGAAAGTTCTTGAAAACTACACAACTGTTCCTTTTGAGCAGGGAGGTACATACAAGAGAAATGTATCCTTCAACTATGTTCCGGGAATGGAGAAAGCTGTTTTGGAGCTTAGAGCTACCGTTTACAACAAAACCAAAACCAAAAAATTTGTTTATCCTGCTCCATTCAAGATTGCAGACGGAACAAATACAACCTATATGTTAGTTTGCACAGAGGGTACACCTACATTTGAGGCAGATAACTATCAGAAGATTATCAAAGAGCAGAAAGAGAGCCAGATCCTTTATGTAATCAATCAGGCAGAGGTTAGAAACAGCCAGCTTACAAAGAAAGAGATCAAAGAGTTTGAGGAGTTCCTTAAATCTGTTGCAAACGATGAGAGAAGAACCCTTACCTCTAACGATATTATAGCTTACGCTTCACCAGACGGTAAAGAGACATTGAACGCTTCTTTGTCTGAGAAGAGAATGAATACTGCAACCAAAGCTTTCCAGAAGAAGATTGCCAAGAAAAACAAAACTGCTTTGGACGCAGATCTTAACGCATCTCATGTAAATGAGGACTGGGAAGGTTTCCAGGAGCTGGTTTCTGCATCTAATATAGAGGATAAAGAGCTTATTCTAAGAGTTCTTTCTATGTACTCAGATCCGGCTGTAAGAGAGCAGGAGATTAAGAATATGTCATCTGTATTCCAGATTTTGGCAGACAAGATCCTTCCTCAACTTAGAAGAGCAAGAATCATTGCCAATGTTGATTACAAGAACTGGACAGATGATGAGATCAACGACATGATAGAGAACAATATAGATGAGTTAGACGAAGAGGCATTGCTTTATGCAGCTGCAACTCTTAAGAAGAATCCTGCTGACAAGATGAAACTATACGAGCAGGCAGCTAAGAAATACAATAGCAGCCGCGCATATAACAACATGGCAGTTCTTTATCTTATTCAGGGTAAAGCAGCAGATGCAAAGAGCGCTCTTGACAAGATGTCTGAGAAAACTCCAAGCTACTATAACAATATGGGTGTTGTAGCCATGCAACAGGAGAACTACAAGGCTGCTGCAGATTATCTTTCAAAATCTAATCTGCCTGAGGCTAAATACAATCAGGCTGCTTTGGATATCTTAGACGGTAAATACCAGCAGGCAGTTGCTGCTCTTGCAGGTACAGGCGCCGAGAACGAGGCTCTTGCATACTTGCTAGTAGGCGAGAACGCAAAAGCAGGTGCTGCTATCCACTGCAAATGTCCTAAATCCAACTACCTTAGAGCTATTGTAGCTGCTCGTCAGGGCAACTCTGCAGCTGCTAAAGAGTTTATTGAGAAGGCTTCTAAAGATGAGAAGTTGGCAGCAAGGGCTAAGAATGATATTGAGTTTGCAAAACTATAAAACTGTCTAAAAAGTCAACTGCCACATTACGTTTGTTTTACAAGCTTTGCATTTGCACTTTTTACACAATTTTAAAAGATTTTATAGGGTGGTCTCACAGGCCACCCTTATTTTGTTGCATTAACTACCAATAGTTTAATTAAATTTGCAACAAATCTGTAACAGCATGAGCAAATTATTATTATTTACCAATAGCTATCCTTTTGGCAATGGCGAGACATTTTTGGACGATGAGATTCCATATCTTGCCGGCAGGTTTGATGAGATCTATATACATCCCCTCTATATCCCGGCAGATGCCGCCACGCTCTCCATAAATAATAAAAATTGCTTTAAGTTTAAAAACATAAAGATTTGCGAAGCTCTTATACCATTTGATCATAAAGACAAGAAGGGACTTATAAGAAAGGGGCTTAAAATCATCCCTCCACAATGGCAGATTACAGAGTTTTTTTCAAAGGGTTGTTTCCTGCACGCAAAAAAATTAAGACTGTTTTTTAATTACTCGCTCATATACAACTCCATTATTGCAGACAAATCTCTTGTCAACAAGATTTTATGCGAACTAAACGAGTGCAGTGTTGCCTATTTCTACTGGGGAGACAAATCTGCCCTCCTTGTGCCGGAGTTAAAAAAACTAATAGCACACAAGTTTAAAAAGTCTGCAGACAAGATGCCGGCATTTGTTGTACGGTTTCATGGTTCGGACCTTTACGAGGAGGTAAAAGGATACCTACCATTTAGAAAGCATCTTCTCCCGCAAATAGACTATGCCGTCACTATTTCAAAAAACGGAAAGGAATATATCAAAAACAGATATCCCGGCATTCAACCCAAGAATGTATGCACATACAGGTTAGGCAGTTGCGGTGACAATATTCCAAAAAGGATAGGACAGGAGTTTGAAGGCTCGCTGTTTCACATTATAAGCTGCTCCAACATTATTCCTCTAAAACGTGTAGGGCTTATTGCAGACGCCCTGAAGATTGTCCAAAACGACGTGGCTTTTTTAGAAAGGATGTGGGAAAACGGCTATGACGGAATAAAATGGACTCACATTGGAAACGGCCCGCTCTTAAATGAGATTAAAGAAAAAACAACGTTGGAGGAGGATGGAGAGGTAGTATATGACCTTAAGGGAGAGATGGAACATAACAATGTTTTAAACTATTACAGACAAGAAGATTGCGATCTTTTTGTTCAGGTAAGCAGTAGCGAAGGTGTTCCGGTTTCCATTATGGAGGCTCTGTCGTTTGGTATTCCGGTACTTGCCACAAATGTAGGCGGGGTTGGTGAGATTGTCTATAACAGAGATTCGGATCCTTTTGGGAAATTGGTCAACGCAGATATTACCACTACCAATCTTGCAACAGAAATAGAGAACTTTATCCTTTTGCCTCCCGACAAATTACTCAACATGAAACGTGCTGCCCGCACCGAGTGGGAACTTGGCTGGGACAGCACTAAGAACTATTCTGCCTTTGCAGATTTTTTAGTAACACTGTAAGTTTACCCTCGCACAGCTTTTAATCGAGTTTTAAGACAGCCATAAACGCACTCTGCGGCACCTCTACATTACCAACCTGACGCATACGGCGTTTACCTTTCTTCTGCTTCTCCAACAGCTTGCGCTTACGGGAAATATCACCTCCATAACATTTGGCAGTAACATCCTTTCTTACAGCCTTAACCGTTTCACGAGCAATAATCTTTGCGCCTATTGCCGCCTGAATCGCAATATCAAATTGCTGTCTTGGGATAAGCTCCTTTAGCTTTTCACACATTTTACGCCCAAAGTCATAGGCATGATCTCTATGTATAAGGCTCGACAATGCATCCACCTGCTCTCCATTAAGAAGTATATCCAACTTTACAAGATCTGCCTGCCGGTAATCGATGATATGGTAATCAAATGAGGCATATCCCTTTGAGATAGACTTGAGTTTGTCATAAAAATCAAACACTATCTCTGCAAGAGGAATATCGAAACTCAGTTCAACTCTATCTGCCGTAAGGAAATGCTGGTTAATAAGCGTACCTCTTTTATCCAAGCACAACTTCATTACCGGCCCAAAGAAATCCGCACGTGAGATAATCTGCGCCCTAATATATGGCTCCTCTATATAGTCTATAAGAGTAGGTGCGGGAAGCCCGGATGGGTTGTGAACATCAACCACCTCTCCCTGTGTTGTATATACTTTGTATGAAACGTTTGGAACTGTGGTGATACAGTCCATGTTAAACTCCCTGTAAAGCCTCTCCTGAACAATTTCAAGATGAAGAAGCCCAAGGAATCCACACCTGAAACCAAACCCAAGGGCAAGCGAACTCTCGGGGTCAAATACAAGTGATGCATCGTTAAGCTGCAATTTCTCCAAAGATGATCTTAAATCCTCATATTGGTCTGTTTCAACCGGATAAACACCTGCAAAGACCATAGGTTTCACCTCCTCAAAACCTGCAATTGCATTACTGCAAGGGTTGTCTATTCTTGTAATGGTATCACCAACCTTAACCTCAACAGCACTCTTTATACCACTTATTATATAACCCACATCCCCTGTCTTAATCTCATCTTTGGGACACAACTTCATCCTTAAAACACCAACTTCATCTGCAACATACTCCTTTCCGGTATTAAAGAATTTAACCTTTTCTCCCTTTTTAATAGTTCCGTTCTCAACCTTAAAATATGCTATAACACCTCTGAATGAATTGAATACAGAGTCAAATATCAATGCCTGGAGAGGGGCGTTGGGGTCTCCCTGCGGAGCAGGAACCCTCTCAACAATAGCATCCAAAATTTCCGGCACACCTATACCTGTCTTGCCGCTGGCAAGGAGGATCTCTTCGCTTTTACATCCCAAAAGGTCTACTATCTGATCCTTTACTACCTCCACCATGGCACTGTCCATATCTATCTTGTTAATGACGGGTATAATCTCCAGATCGTGGTTAAGTGCAAGGTACAGATTGGATATCGTCTGTGCCTGAATTCCCTGTGTTGCATCTACAACAAGCAGAGCGCCTTCGCAAGAGGCAATAGCCCTTGATACCTCATACGAGAAATCCACATGACCCGGAGTGTCAATGAGATTAAGAATATATTTCTCACCTCCACGAACATACTCCATCTGAATTGCATGGCTCTTTATGGTAATACCTTTCTCCTTCTCCAAATCCATTGAATCGAGAACCTGATTCTCCATCTCCCTGTCCGACAGTGTGTGCGTGGCCTCTAATAATCTGTCGGCCAAAGTACTCTTTCCATGGTCTATATGTGCTATAATGCAAAAGTTCCTTATATTCTTCATCTACATTTAATCTAAAAGCGGTAATTATGTTTGCAAAGATAATTCAATTTTGTATTATCTTCGCACTGCGGCTTTGGCATCTTGCTTTTATGATACTGTTTACAACTTAAACAGCATTCAAGCCTCCTGAATTAGACACTAAATAACACTTAAAACATAGAAATTCTTACATGTATAACATTGAACAATTAAATGATATAGCCTCTCAGGTAAGGAGAGACATTATCAGAATGGTCACAGATGCCCAGTCTGGACATCCGGGCGGCAGCCTCAGCAGTGCCGATGTAATGACCGCGCTCTTCTTTAAGGTATTAAAGCACAACCCTGCAAACTGGAGCAGAACAGGTAGAGGAAACGACATGTTCTTCCTCTCTGCCGGGCATATCTCCCCTGTATTTTACAGTGTATTGGCAAGGAGCGGTTATTTTCCTGTTAAGGAGCTTGCCACATTCAGAAAATTTGGCACAAGGCTACAGGGCCATCCATCTACAGATCATAATCTTCCTGGAGTATATGAAGCTGCCGGTTCGCTTGGACAGGGATTGTCTGTTGCAATAGGAGCCGCTTTGAGCAAGAAGATAGACAACGATCCAAATTATGTTTACGTTTTACTTGGAGACGGAGAGCAGGAGGAGGGTCAGGTATGGGAAGCTGCCATGTTTGGCGCACACCATAAAGTTGACAATCTTATAGCTATCACAGACTGGAACCACCAACAGATAGACGGCAATATAGATGATGTTGCAGGAGTTGGCGAGTTAGACAAAAAATGGGAAGCTTTCGGCTGGAGGGTGATTATTACAGATGGCCATAATATGGAGAAGATTATCTCTGCTCTTGAAGAGGCCAAAAGAACCGCAAAGGAGAACAACTCCCCTGTAATGGTGCTGTTAAAGACAGAGATGGGAGAGGGTGTAGACTTTATGCGCGGCACCAATGAGTGGCACGGCAAGGCCCCAAAACCAGAGCAGGCAGAGAAGGCTCTTGCACAACTAAAAGAGACACTTGGAGATTACTAAAATCCAAGTGACAGTAATAACCAGATAACATTAAATTTATGATAAAAGAAAATTTCATAAACAGAGGCAGCAAAGATACAAGAAGCGGTTTTGGAGCCGGGCTGCTTGAAGCCGGAAAGCAGAATGAGAATATTGTTGCCCTATGTGCAGACCTTGTAGGCTCTGTAAAGATGGGAGATTTTGCAAAAGAGTTTCCAAACAGATTTTTCCAGGCAGGCATAGCCGAGGCCAACATGATTGGCGTTGGTGCAGGCCTTGCCTTAAGCGGTAAGGTTGCTTTTGTTGGTACATTCGCCGCATTTGCAACAGGAAGGGTTTACGACCAGATAAGGCAGGCTGTCTGCTATTCTAACACAAACGTTAAGATTGCAGCTTCTCACGCGGGAATTACACTTGGAGAGGATGGCGCAACCCACCAGATATTGGAGGATATAGGACTTATGAGGATGTTGCCTAATATGGTTGTCATTAACCCATGTGACTACAACCAGACTAAAGCAGCTACAATAGCGGCAGCAGCACACAACGGACCTGTTTATTTGAGATTCGGGCGTCCATCAGTTCCTAATTTTACCCCATGCGACCAGAAATTTGAAATAGGAAAAGCACTAAAACTAATTGATGGATGCGATGTTACAATCTTTGCAACCGGGCATCTTGTATGGGAGGCGATACAGGCTGCAGACGCACTTGAATCTGCCGGCATAAAGGCAGAAGTCATAGATATCCACACCATTAAGCCTTTAGATGTTGCTGCTGTCTTGGAATCTGTGGCAAAGACAAAAGCTGCAGTTGTGGCAGAGGAGCATTTTATTGCCGGCGGTCTTGGAGAGGCTATCTGCGGGACTCTATGTGCAAACGGAAAGGCTGTACCTGTTGAATTTGTTGCAATAGACGACAAGTTTGGGCAGAGCGGCACACCATCTCAGCTGATGAAGGCATACGGATTGGATGCAGAGCATATTGTTGAAGCTGCAAAGAACGTTATAACAAGAAAATAATCTATCATGATTGAAGATTCCGAAATTCTTGAACTATACAACAAAGACTCAAAGGACGAGGCATTCAATCATATTGTACGAAAATATTCAGAACGATTGTATTGGCACATCAGGGAGCTTTGCGGCTCCCATGATGATGCCGATGACCTTTTGCAGACAACCTTCATAAAGGTATGGAATGCACTTCCCACCTTTAGAAATGACTGTAAGCTCTACACATGGATATGGCGTATAGCCACCAATGAAACCCTTACATTTTTAAGGAGAAAAAAGATTATCTCCTTTCTCTCTTTACAGAATTATAGCACATACCTGCAGGAGAAGATGGAGGATGAGCCATACTTTGACGGAGACAAGTTACAACTTCTTTTGAACAAGGCCATAATAGCCCTTCCTCCACGGCAGCGAGCAGTTTTCAGTCTAAGATATTTTCAAGAGATGAAGTACGAAGAGATATCGGAGATAATGGGAATATCTGTAGGTGCGCTAAAAGCCTCATACCATCATGCCTATAACAAGATAAAGACCATTTTACAGGATGAGTGGGACAATTGAGCTTATTAATTGAGCAATGCAATTAATCTTTTGAGATAAACGATAGTCTAATTTACAGAAGAATATTTAGAGGATATGAACAAGAATGACAATATTATGGATTCCCTTAACAGATGCCCTTTCAAATTGCCGGCAGGATATACCAACAAAGTTGAGGAAAGTGTCCGCAAAAAGATAGAAAAAGAGGAGACAGGCAATATGGCTCTGCTCAAGCCTAACTTTGCACTCCTTCTCACATTCGTCGCTATCCTTGGAATAGGTTACGGCATAATGAATTGGGCTACCCCAAAAGATTATACGGGAGTTGCAAATGAAACGGAGAGCACCGCAGTTGCCGCTAATGAAGATTATGGCAATGAACTGTTTGATACTATTCCCAATAATCGTTTGAGCTCTGAGGAGGAGGCTATAGAGGATTATCTTATAGAGACCGGCTTTACTGTAACAGCTTTAGCATCCATCGAGTAACCAAAAACAATATACAATAGACATATATGAGATACATTATTTCATTAGCAATCAGCTTAATATTAATGTCGGGCAGTCTCTTTGCTCAGAATAGAGAGGATAACGAGCCTTGTTGCGAACAGTCCGAACAGACAACAGACAACAAGCAAAAAAAGGAGGAGCAGAAGAGGAATCATCAAGAGATGAGAGAGATGATCCAGGCAAAAAAGATAGCCTTCTTTACAGAATATTTGGATCTTACGCCAAGTGAGGCAGAAAAATTCTGGCCGCTGTACAACAGTTTTTGGAAACAGAGGATGGATGCTCACAAAAACGCAAAGATTGCCCTCAAGAACCTTAATAAAGCGGTAAACTCCACAGAAGAGACTCCTGATTCTACAATAAAATCTCTTATGGAGAAATATATATCATTAAGTAAAAAGGAGTTTGAGATAATGGATGATATGTTTGGCAAGATGAATAGCATATTACCTGTAAAGAAGGCCGCCAAACTGATTAGTGCCGAGGAAAAATTCAGAGAGCAGCTCATAAGACAGCTTAAGGAGAAAAAGGATTAGATCTTCTACAAGTAAAAGTTGAACATAAGTCTTCTAAAAGGCTCGTTGTCTGCACCGCAGATAACGAGTTTTTCTTTTTCCACGCAAACTGCAGAAGTCTTTACCCCCTTTTCAAACTCCATAAGCAGACGTTTGACCGGCTTATGCGCAACAGTAAAGACTTCGCACATACGTATAAGGTTCAATGTTTCTATCCCATGCTTCCCCACAAACTCCGTTTTCCTTATAAACTCCCGCCCCTCCGTTACAGGGAGAATAATTGCCAACCTACCGCCCGTTTTGAGAAGTCTTAAAGTATTGTTGAGCAGATCCATCTGCGAAAGGGAATCTGTATGTTTTGCATTTACCATCCTGGTACCCGAGCTTTTAAGCGAATTTATAAAATATGGCGGATTAGTAAAGATGAGATCATATTTTTTGTCGGGAAGCGGGACATAATCTTGTAAGGCTACATGCTGCAAACCAACCCACGGCCATGGGGAGGCGGATACATTTTCCAAGGCATCTGCATACGCATTATCCTCTATCTCTATACCTGTAATAGTGCAACCGTGGCTACAGACGCCACCCGTTGCCACGCAGTCATGCTGTTCATCTAACCGTTGGGCGCACATAAGTGCAATAACCCCGGTTCCGGTTCCTATATCGAGGAAATTGGCGTCTGAAGGCAGAATATTCATCCAGGAACCAAGCAGCACTCCGTCTGTATTCACCTTCATTGCAGTTCGCTGCTGTGTTATGCCAAATCTCTTGAATCTAAAGCCTGCCATCCTTCATCTCAAATATTCTGTCACTCATCTGCGCCAGCTCGCGTTCGTGAGTAACTATTACAATGGTCTGCCTGAGCTTGTCCCTTAATTTAAAGAAAAGATCGTGCAGCTCCGCTTTATTTTTGCTGTCTAAGTTTCCCGACGGTTCATCGGCAAACAGCACTGCCGGGCTGTTTATCAACGCCCTTGCAATGGCAACCCTCTGCTGCTCTCCACCGCTGAGCTCCTTTGGCTTATGTTCAAGTCTTTCTCCCAATCCCAAATCGGATAACAGCATTACAGCCCTTTCTCTTATATCAGCCTCCTTTTTCTTCTCTTTGTTATTGCAATTGTATATCCGGGCCGGCAACATTACATTTTCCAAGGCAGTAAATTCCGGCAAGAGGTGATGAAACTGGAATACAAAACCTATTTTGCTGTTTCTGAACAATGCCAGACCATCTCCCTTTAATTTTGATATATCAGTTCCGTCTATTATCACCTCCCCACTTGTAGGTGGAAGGAGCGAACCCATAATCTGCAAAAGAGTAGACTTCCCGGCACCGCTGGCACCTACAATAGAGACAACCTCCCCTTTGTTGATTTTAAGATTTATATTCTTAAGGACATGCAGCTGTCCGAATGATTTATTTATATTATTGCAGATTATCACTTTGCACTTTGTTTATTTCGCAAAGGTAAACAAAAAGAGGGGGACCGTCAAACCGATCCCCCCTCCTCTTGGTTAGATTATAGTATCAAATGATTAAAATATCACAATATAAAAGTTCATAGTAAAATATAACCAAAGCCAAAGTTTAATTATAGTACTACTCCTCCTTCTCACTTGCTTCGTAAGCCTTAAGCAGTTTGTCTTGAACATCTGCAGGCACCTGTTGGTAATCTGCAAAACTCATTGTAAATGTTGCTCTTCCGCTTGTAAGCGAACTTAGAGTTGTAGAATATTTATACAATTCTGCCAATGGAACTCTTGCCCTAAGCACCTCGAATCCCTTCTCGCTGTTCATTCCCTCTATGATAGCTCTGCGGTTTTGAAGGTCAGACATAACATCTCCCATACAGTCTGACGGTACAAGGATCTCAACATTGTAGATAGGTTCCATGATCTTAGGACCGGCCTTCTTGAATGCCTCTTTAAATGCATTTCTGGCAGCAAGTTTAAATGCCATTTCGTTTGAATCTACGGGGTGCATCTTACCATCATATACATATACTCTAATATCACGTGCATATGATCCTGTAAGAGGTCCCTCATTCATCTTCTCCATAACACCTTTAAGGATTGCAGGCATAAATCTGGCATCAATTGCACCGCCTACTATACAGTTATAGTATTCAAGTTTTCCGCCCCACTCTAGAGGGTACTCCTCTTTTCCTTTGATATTAAGGACATAATCCTGTCCGTCTGCTTTAAACTTGTTGTTCTGAGGTGCTCCCTCTGTGTATGGCTCAATGATAATATGAACCTCGCCAAACTGACCTGCTCCGCCGGACTGTTTCTTGTGTCTGTAATCCGCTCTTGCAACCTTTGTGATGGTCTCACGATATGGGATTCTTGGAGCAAACAGATCTATATCCAATTTATGTATATTGTTTATCTGCCACTTAAGAATATTTATATGATGCTCTCCCTGTCCGCTCAAGATAGTCTGTTTAAGTTCTTTTGAATACTCAACAATAATGGTAGGATCTTCTGCACTCGCCCTGTTAAGGATCTCGCCAAGTTTTTCGTCATCCTTCTCCTCTTTAGCCTTTATAGCCGTGCGGAATTTAGGAGCAGGGAACTGTGTAGGGGCAAACTCCCAGTCGCAACCGACAGCATCTAATGTCTGGTTTGTCTTAACACTCTTTAGTTTTACGGTACATGCTATATCGCCTGCACAAACCTCGGAGATCTTCTCTCTCTTCTTACCGGCAGATGCGTATATAATTGAGATACGCTCCTTGTTGCCGTTGACAGGATTTACAAGGTCCATTCCCTCTGTAAGTTTGCCTGACATAACCTTAAAATATGTTACTTCACCAAGATGCTGTTCCATTCCTGTCTTGTAAACAAACAACGAAGTAGGACCGTTTGAATCCACTTTCACCTCTGTGCCGTCTACAAGTTTGTTAGGACAAAGATCCGGGCTTGGGCATGTATTGATTGTAAACTCCATCAGTCTCTTTACACCAATATCTTTCTTTGCAGAGAGACAGAATACAGGCATTATATCCCCCTTTCTCATTCCTATCTTAAGGCCTGCCCTAATCTCATCCTCTGTAAGTTTTCCTTTGTCAAAGAATGCCTCCATAAGGGTCTCGTCATTCTCTGCAGACATCTCTACCAACTGCTGGTGCAACTCTGCAGCCTCATCTGCATACTCAGCAGGAATATCTGCCTCCAATCGTGTACCATTCTCATCTGTAAATGTGTATAACTTCATTTTAAGCACATCCACAAACTGGTTGAAGTTTGTACCGGCATTAACAGGGAACTGAACAAGAACTATCTTGTTGCCAAATGACTGCCTAAGAGAATCTATTGTTGCATGCCAATCCGCCTTCTCCGAATCCAACTGGTTTACACCAATTATAAGCGGCTTGTTGTGTTTCTGTGCATGCCTTGCAAATATCTCTGTTCCAACCTCAACACCCTGAGTTGCATTAACTATGAGGACTCCGTTCTCAGCTACGGAAAATGCAGAATAGACGCCCCCTACAAAATCATCTGAGCCCGGGGTATCTATAATATTGAACTTTGTATCCTTAAATTCTGTATATAATAGAGTAGAAAAAATAGAGCGCTGATATATCTGCTCAATCTCTGTATTATCACTTATTGTGTTCTTTGCCTCAACAGAACCTCTTCTGTCTATGATTTTTCCTTCAAACATCATTGTTTCGGCAAGAGTGGTTTTCCCGGATTTAGAGCTTCCCAAGAGGACTATATTCCTCACATTTTGGGTGTTGTAAGTTTTCATATCTTCTTTACTGTTATTTAGTTTATATACTGTAATATTATTTTAATTTCTGCCATATTCTACCTCTGTTTTCAACAAACGGGCAGATTTTCAAAATTAAACAAAAATATTTGGAAAATCAATATTTTTACCAGTATAAATTGCGTTATTGTGAAAAAATTTACAAACTAAAACAGCCTAGGCTCTAAATCGCTCTTTTTTAACAAAGTAAACGATGCTCTGTGATACGGGCTTATTCCAAACTCGGCTATGGCTTTTCTATGGGCTTTGGTAGGATAACCTTTGTTCTTTTCCCAGTTGTAGTTTGGGTACTCCTTAGCCAACCTTGTCATATACTCATCTCTATGGGTTTTGGCTAATACAGAAGCTGCCGCAATGGAGGTATATTTGGAATCACCCTTAACTATACAATGATATGGTATTCTTCTTCCCGACAAAGAACAATATTCTCTAAACTTGTTGCCATCTACAATTATATGCTCAGGCTCAATTGTAAGTTTATCTAAAGCACGCTGCATTGCGGTTATGGATGCCTGCAGGATATTTATCTTATCTATCTCCTGCGCATCAACAAAACAGACAGCCCACGCAAGTGCATTCTCCTCTATGTAGGGTCTAAGCAACTCTCTATTATGTTCGGACAATTGTTTTGAATCATTCAAAAGGGGGTGATAAAACCCTTGTGGCAATATTACAGCAGCCGCAACTACAGGGCCTGCAAGACACCCTCTCCCGGCCTCATCACATCCCGCCTCCGTTTTGTTAGGAAGCATATAATCAAGTAAACTTGTAACCTGTTTCATAACCGCAAATTTACCTTTTTTACAGAAAGTAAAGAACAACTAATTAGAAACAGCTTCTCTCTCCGTGCCTTAATTAGCTTTGGCTTTAGCTTTAGCCTTCTCTACCCTCTCTACTTTCTCTACGCTTTCAACTTATAATTAAGGCTAACGCTATTTACCGGACTTTGTATACTGGTTTAGAAGTTCTGCCTGAATGTTAATCTTGGCTGTAAGATCATCTATCAACGCTCGCAACCTTATATTCTCGTTGATGAGAGCATCCATCCTTGAGCTAATATCATACAACTGCTTATCGCCGCTGTCGGACAAAAGATAATCCGGAGAAACATCCAACAGAGATGCAATCTGCTCAACATGCCGGTTAACGAGTCTTGTTGGACCTGTTTCCAATTTTCTGTATGAGTTGAGCGATATTTTAAGGGACTGTGCCATTTTCTCTTGCGAAAGTTTTTTACCTCTCCGCAAGTAAGATATTCTCTCCTTTATTTTGACATCTTTTCCCATAGCTGGCAACAACAGTTTTTATCAATTACAAAGTAAATGGATAACAATCTTGTTTATAGCCAACTTATATATTGTATTATTACACCTTTAAGTTGCTATTTTTACCCAAAAGATGTTATATGCTATACCTTTTATATATTTATGCGCATTGGTTACCGAGTCTTGGATGTCTTTTGATACCAGTTCTAAAGAAAAAATCTTTATATGGTGAGGTGGGTTCAATTTTGAAATGCCGCAAATTACATATAACATCTTATTGTACCTTTTGCATGCATCAAATACGGTACCAACAACCTTGCCGCTAAAGCTCTGACTGTCTAAACACCCCTCTCCTGTAAGTACAATATCCGCCCGTCTGACCATCTCGTCCAAATGATTAAGCTCAGCAAAAAAGAGACTTCCCTTAACAAGCTCTGCCCCAAGCAGCGCATGCAAGGCGTAACCAACCCCGCCTGCCGCCCCGGCTCCGGTAAATGAGCATCCGCAATCATGATATAATGCTGTGATCTTGGCAAAATTCTCTATACCACTTTCCAACTCCCTTTGAGCTGTTTTGTCTGCTCCTTTTTGAGGAGAGTATATATATGTGGCTCCGTTAGGGCCAAGCAGTGGATTGTCTACATCGCAGATTACCTTAATCCTAACATGTTTTTTTTCTAAAAGCTCATATACAGCAGATAGGTTAACGCATTCTATATCTTGCAAATCCGCTCCGGTTATGATGTGTGGTTCAAGCTCTGCCCATTTCCTTGAACATCTGTTATTCTTGTATGTAGTTGTCATGCCAAGAGCCTGCAACATGCCTGCTCCGCAATCGTTGGTGGCACTGCCTCCTATTGATAACCATATCTTTGTTGCTCCGCACTCGCATGCATCCTTTATTGCCTCTCCCAAACCGTATGTTGATGTGTAGAGTGGGTTACGCTCCTCTGTTTTAAGTAGTTCAAGGCCGCTTACTGCAGCCATCTCTATAAATGCTTTGGTACCGTTCAACAGATATTCTGCAACTATCTCTCTTCCAAGTGGGTCACGTACATTACACTGTACCCTCCTGCCACCAAATTGCTGTGCAACAACATCTATGCTGCCATCTCCACCGTCTGCCATAGGTAGTAACTCTATATTTAAAGGGGATTTGTCGGGAAGCATATCTATATCATTATAAGCCTCTCTAATCCCTTCTGCCATTGCCTTGGCCGCCTCATACGCAGTGAGACTGCCTTTAAATTTATCCGGTGCAATTAAGATATTCATTATATTTGTACTTTTGAGGTCAAATTTACCGATAAACTTTTTAAAACATATACTACATGAAGAAATTAGCTCTATTTCTGGCAGGTGCGCTCATGTTTGCGCAGATGCCTCTAAAGGCTGACGAGGGTATGTGGCTGCTGCCGCTACTCCAGAAACTTAACATAAACAAGATGCAGGATCTTGGGTTAAAGTTGTCGGCCGAGGATATTTATAATTTTAACAACTCATCTCTTAAAGATGCTATTGTGCAGTTTGGTGGAGGTTGTACCGGAGAGATTGTCTCAGACAAGGGTCTGTTGTTTACAAACCACCACTGCGGATATGCATCTATTCAGGCGTTAAGTTCTGTTGAGCATGATTACCTTAATGATGGCTATTGGGCAATGAACCTGTCTGAAGAGCTTCCTGTAAACGGGCTTTCTGTTACATTCATAGATAGATTTACAGATGTTACTGCTCAAGTTGAGAAGGCTTTGGCAAAGGCCAAGACTGAGGAGGAGAAGGAGAAAGCTTTTATGGCTTTAAAGAATAAGTTAGAGAAAGAGGCTGTTGCTGCAGATCCTACACTTAACGCTGTCGTTACGAGTTTTTATGCAGGCAACCAGTACTATCTTATAACTTCAAGGACATTTAAGGATATACGGTTTGTTGGGGCACCGCCTTCATCTATAGGAAAGTTTGGTGGTGATACAGATAACTGGATGTGGCCAAGACATACGGGCGATTTCTCTGTGTTCAGGGTTTACGCAGACAAGAACAACAATCCTGCTACCTATTCAAAGGATAATGTTCCATATACCCCTAAGAGGTCTCTTATAATATCTTTAAAAGGTATTAAAGAGAACGATTACGCAATGATCATGGGATTCCCCGGCAGGACAACCCGTTTTATGACATCTTACGAGGCAGATGAAACTCAGCACACAATTAACCCTGTTGCAATTAAGGTAAGAACTATAAAGCAGCAGATATGGAGGGAGGATATGTTGGCAGATCCAAAGGTTAATATCCAGTATGCCAGCAAGTTTTCAGGATCTTCCAACGGATGGAAGAAATGGATGGGCATGGACGAGACCTTTAACAAACTTAAGGTTATAGAGAGAAGGGCTGCAGAGGAAACCAAATTTATGGAGTGGGTTAACAAGGATCCAAAGAGGGTGGAGAAATATGGCAAAGCGTTGGAGACCATTAAGGAGGTTATTGCAAACAGGAAAGAGGCTACGTATACACATCGTTATATGTATGAGGCTCCATACTCAATAGAATTGGTAAGGGCAACCTCTGCCCGCTATGCCGGAGACAAAAAGGATGCTTTCTACAAAGACTACTCTGTTGGCACAGACAAGAAACTGGCGGCAGCAATGCTTAAAGTATTCAAAGAAAATGTTGACCCTAAATATCTTTTGGATGTATATTCAACCATAGATACTCAGTTTGGCGGCAGCATAGACAAATATGTAGATTGGCTGTACAGCACCTCTGTTTATACAAGTGCAGAAAAACTCACACAAGCAGAAAAAGACAACGTGGATCTTTCCAAAGATCCTGCAAACCTTTTGAGAAAAGATATCCTTAATCTGCAGTCTAAACTTATCCCATTCATTGAGGCAGGAGAGAAAGAGTTTGAGGAGGCGAGAAAAGCATATGTTGCAGGTGTTCTGGAGATGGGCGGAGACAAGCCTATGTACCCGGATGCAAACTTTACTTTAAGATTAACATACGGCAGTGTACTGCCATATTCACCTAAAGATGCCGTTGTATATAACTACTATACTACTTTAGACGGCGTTATGGAGAAGGAGGATCCAACCAATTTTGAATTTGTGGTTCCTGCGAAGTTAAAGGAGCTTTGGAAAAACAAGGATTTTGGAAGGTATGCAATGCCAAACGGCAAACTTCCGGTTGCATTCCTCTCTAACAACGACATTACCGGAGGTAATTCCGGAAGTCCTGTTCTTAATGATAAAGGGGAGCTTCTTGGACTTGCATTCGACGGCAACTGGGAGGCAATGAGTGGTGACGTTATCTTTGAACCCGAACTACAGAGATGTATAAATGTTGATGTAAGATATGTACTGTTCATCATAGATAAGTTTGGCGGAGCCGGTTATCTGCTTGATGAGATGAAGTTGACTGAATAATGAAAGATATTTTAGATATTCTTAAAACCGTGACCCACCCCGCTTACGACAAGAGCGTGGTGGATCTTGGGCTAATAGAGGATGTTAAGACAGAGACCTCCAATGACGGCAAAGTTGAAAAGGTAAAGTTCAAACTTGTATTTAAAGCTCCCGATGCCCTTAGTGGAGAGATAAAACGTGCATGCGAAGCAGCCATACAGAAAGCCCTCCCCGGTGTTAAGGTTAGCATAATGGAGCTTGTGCGCGAAAAGGCTGCAAAGAATGGTACCAATATAAACGACCTTACCAAGGATGATCTTGGCGGGATTGGCAAAATTATAGCCGTAGCCTCCGGCAAGGGTGGTGTTGGAAAATCTACTGTATCTGTGAATCTTGCCATAACTCTCGCAAAGATGGGGTATAAGGTTGGTCTTGCAGATGCAGATGTTTACGGCCCTTCTATTCCAAAGATGACCCACACAGAGGGGGAGATCCCTAATGTGGAGTTTATCTACGAAGATGGCTACACAGATGATGGTACAGCAGAAAGCCTTACCCGGCAGGGCGTTGCAAACCGTCATGGCAAATGTGTAAAACAGCTCATTGTCCCAATTGAAAAATATGGGGTAAAATGGATGAGTATAGGTTACTTTGCCGCACCGGAACAGGCTCTTATCTGGAGAGGCCCAATGGCATGCAATGCTTTAAAACAGATGATCTTGCAGGTAAAATGGGGAGAGCCGGACTTTCTGCTTATAGATCTGCCGCCGGGAACAGGCGACATACACATAACATTGGTACACGATATTCCGCTTACAGGTGCTGTTATAGTTACAACGCCACAGGATGTGGCGCTTGCAGATGTTGAGAAGGGTATAAACATGTACCGCAACAAGGATGTGAACAAACCCATATTGGGGCTTGTTGAGAATATGTCTTGGTTCACACCTGCAGAGTTGCCAAACAACAGATATTATATTTTTGGCAAGGATGGAGGAAAGAGAATGGCAGAGAAATATGGCGTTGCACTTCTTGGGCAAATTCCATTGGTACAGAGTATTAGAGAGAGCGGAGATGAGGGTGAGCCTGCCGCGCTTAAATATGAACCTGTCTACAATGCTTTTAAAGGTGTGGCAGATAAATTAGTTTAGGTTTAAAAATGAGACCGAACACAAAAAAACTTGATAAGGGGAAAAAGAGTTTTTCACAAAAACCGCTATCTCCGCAGGAGGCAATCTTAAATGAGAAGAAACTGCTCAGGAAAAAAATAAAGGAGCTTAAAGAGGAGATGAGCCTGCCTGAAAGGAATGCCGTCTCTATGGTTACCCTTGCCAAATTGGAGGCAGAGCCTGAGTTCAAATATGCCCGTACCTTTTTAATCTATTTTTCACTTCCCGACGAGATACAGACAGAGGCTTTTATAGACAAGTGGCATTCACTTGGTAAGAGGGTGGTACTTCCTTTGGTGGTTGGGGATGATCTTGTCTTAAAGGAGTATGATCCCAAGAAGCTGCAAGAGGGGTATAAAGGAATTTATGAACCCACAGAGGATTCTGCCACGGTTGAACCGTCTGAAATAGACCTTGCAATTATTCCCGGGGTTGCTTTTGATTATAAAGGTAACAGAATGGGGCGCGGGAAAGGGTTTTATGACAGATTCCTGCCAAAACTCACATGCCCTGTATGGGGTGTTGCCTTCCCTTTCCAGATGGTTAAGGAGATTCCATGCGAGGAGTTTGATAAGCCTGTAGATAAGGTGTTCTTCATAAACGAATAATATATTTACGGAGCTTTTTATGCCGTAGGCCGCTTTTAACGGGGCAGTATAAATGAAATTATTATAAGAAAGGGTTAGTTGAACAATATCAGCTAACCCTTTTCCATAAAACTACCCTTTAATTTAAATTATTCTGCATCTCTTACACAACGAAGTTGAGCACCGTTATTTACGCTGTTGTTTGCCAATGTAACCCTGCCCTCCGGATATTTGGCCATAGTGTATGTTGTCATAAGACCGAACATAGAGATACCTGTTAACTTACCATCTTTTTCTGTATGAGTTGCGTATGTAGATGTAAGATAATATGTCATTGCAGCCTGTCCAACTATGTTTGTAAGTGACGTGTTACCACTCCATAACTGTGTATTCATATATTGACCTGCTGCAGCGAAATTAGTTTTACTTCTTGCTCCTGTTCTTACAAAGTTCCAACCTGCAGCATCAAAAGAGGCAACCTTGCCACCATCATATACAGCATCATAGAATAGAGCATCCTCCTTCTTTACAGGGGCAGAATCATCCTTACCTTTATTAGAGTAGCCGCATAGAGCCAAATAGTCTGCACGGGTTGGAATATGCCAACCTTTAGGGCAGATACCCTGTACGCCCTCAAAAGATTTCATATTATTTGCATTTACCTCCTTAACGTTTGCAGCAGCATAAAAGTCATACAGATAACCGTATTTCTCAACAGACGCATCATCTGTAAGAGCCTTAACATCATTTGCCTTTATTGCAGCAGGAGCTCCTTCATTAACGAATGTGTACGGATACCAGATATGAGACTCCTCTTTAGGATCTGCACTTACTGTATATCCTTTTGGAGCATATCTCATTGGCTGAGCCATCCAGATCTGACCGTTAGACAACTTCACAGTGTTGTATTTAACACCGTCATACATAAAGTAGTTCTCGTTCAAATGCTCCTCAAATGCCGGAGAATCATCACCGGGAATATCGCCTTTATCGTCCCAATCCTCTATCTCACCACTCAATTTAATCTCAAGCCCGCTCTTGGTTACAAGTGCGTTGATATTATATCTTCCACCGGCAACAATCTCTGTTGAAGCAAGTTTTTGAACTAATTCAAGGCCTGATTTAGTTGTTACCACCAACTCAATCGCAGCGGTCTGAGGAACTATGATTGCCTGATATGCGCTGTTCGCTGTAACCTCCATTGCTGTGATATTAGATGCTGCAGCCGAGCCTACAGATACAGAAAGGTTTGTAAGGTCTACATTTGCTGTAGGGACAAGTCCTTTTAATACAACAGATGATATATCTGAACCTGATTCGTTCTTAATCTTGAACACTACCTTTGAAAGCAGATGCTTGAAAACCATTGTAACAGCATTTTCTGATGGCTTAATATTTTCTTGCACTGCACCCATAAGGTCTGACGCAGTAAAGCCATTTGCAAAGTTCTGGTCTGCCGCAACAGTAAATGTTGTTGGCACCCCTGTAGAACTATATGGATAATACGCAACAAACTTAGATGCAGCTTCGCTGTCTGAATACCATACAACATCACCTGTAAATACGTTATTAGCAAAAGTCATCTCTGCATTTGTTACATAATTTTCGGTTCCTTTGATTATGGAGAGACCTACTTTGTCTCCATTTTCAAAGTTTACATCTGTAGCCTTAGTGATAATAGGGTCTATAGATACCTTTTGATTAGAATAGTCCGGGGCATCATTGTTTTTTTCACAAGCTGCCAATGCGGCAAGCGCCACCATGGAAAGTAAAAATTTTTTCATTTGTGTATATGTTAATTGTGTTTTAAATTCTATATGATTTGTTGTTTTGAAGACAGTAAAAGGCAGACCGCTGCCCTTTACAGGCTTTTGCTACAAAGTTAAAATAAAAACCATTCTATTGTGTAATAAGATGGTAAATACCGCTTATTTGGTACGCAATGTTGTCAAATGAAAGAAAACGCAAATTGTCGGGAAGAAAAAAGCTCAAATATATAACTACCTTATTACAAGCCTATAGCCTACGCTTCGTATGTTGAGTATGGAGACGTTTTTATCTTTCTGCAGTTTATGTCTGAGTTTTGTTATATAGACATTTAAGGAGCGACTGTTAAAATAGCTGTCATCGCCCCAGATCTGTGTAAGCATATCGGAGGTTGAGGCCGTCTCATTTATATGCCTTGCAAGATATGCCAACACCTCACACTCCCTATACGGCAACTCTGTCTGTTCAAACTCGTTTGTACCGACAACACCATAGCCTAATATTCTTTCACTAACATCCAAAGTGTATTTTCCAATCTTTATTGTCTCCTGCAGCTCTCCTCTCTGTTTTTGCTCCCAACGTCCTGCCAATGAACGTATCCTTGCTATGAGTTCTGCAATGGCAAACGGTTTTTTTAGGTAATCGCTTCCGCCTAATTCAAATCCTTTTACAACATCGTTTGTGTCTGAACGTGCTGTAAGGAAAAGTACGGGGATCTTTATTCCATGTCTGTCCAACTCCTTCATAAAGGTGAACCCGTCCATTTTGGGCATCATTATATCGGATACAATCACATCTGCATCAAGTCCGTTCAAAATAGCATGCAATGCATCTTCGCCATTAAATTCAAGTGTAACTTCAAAGCCGTTTGAATCCAACGTCTCTTTTATTATCTCGGCTAATGTCTGCTCATCCTCAACCAAAAGCACTTTAATTAGAGTATTCATCGGGAAGAAAATTTAAATTATTGGAATTTTGATTGTAAAGGTTGTCCCTTTTTTATAGCGGCTCTCCACATTTATGGTTCCGCCGTGCGCTGTAACAACCATCTTTACATAATAAAGGCCAAGGCCTACACCTTTTACATTGTAGAGGTCTCCATTGCTTTCGCGGTAATATTTGTCGAATATGTATTTTATTGACCCTTGGGACATTCCATTGCCGTTGTCTGCCACGACAATCTTTAGTTTTCCGTTGTCTATGCTACAGTTTATTGCTATCTTTACGCTGCTGCCGGAGTATTTTACAGAGTTTTCCACCAAGTTGAGTAGCATGTTTTTCAGATGGAAACGATCTGCAGTGATGTTGCCGCAATTATCTGTGTTGACAGATATCTCTACAGTCTTGTCTGTATTTTCGCTGTGGCAGAGCATCTCATCCTTCACCTCCTCTACAAGTTCGGACAGGCTGAATTGCTCTTTATTCAGCTGCATTCCACGCTCTTTCTCCTTTGTAAGTATTAGGATGCGCTCTATCATGGTTTCCAACGATTTAAGCTGCGTTGATATAACTGCAAGATACCGTTTTCTCTTCTGCGGGTCTTCGTCTGCATTGTAGTTAAGGAGGGCATCATTTGCTGCATACGCCACAGACACAGGGGTTTTGAGTTCGTGGGTTATATTGTGGGTAAAGTCGTCCTTCATCTCCTCCAATCTTTTCTGCCTTATGATGGTTCTTAGCAGATAGAGAAACATAAGGCCAATTACAACTATAATGAGCACAGATGAGATTATTATTCCGGCAATATCTTTTATTGTATCGTTAAACGGATTCTCTATCTCTACTTTGTAGTAATAAGTCTCTTTGCTTGCAGTGGTTGCTAAAGCAGGCTCACCGTTTACAGTGGCTACTGCTAAGGTATCCGGCATTACTTTGCTGCGTATTATCTTTATGCCACTTTGTGCGGTATCTTTCTTTCCGTCAATCATAATCACCCTGGTATCTATACGATTAGATATTCTCTTATTGACAGACTGCCGTTTGTCTACTCTAACATAATCTGTATCAAATCTCAATAAATTGGATGATAATAATTTAGTTGAGTCCGGTACAAAATCTTTTGTGAACAGGACTTTGTTGTCCTCTTTATTGAGCAACGATGAGCGGAATGAGGCAAAAATCCCCTGTTCCCTTAACTTTGTCAAAAGGGTTTGATTGAATTTGTTAAAATTATTCTTGTCGGGAGTCTCCAAAAAGGTTACAGTAATATTTGTCTTTTTTGTTGAATTTGAGTTAGGGACACTTTTTTCAACGGAGATAATCATCCTGCCTTCATCGTCATTGTTAAAAACCTCTATAGATTTTATATTATCTGTGTCCTCGTTAAAGATTGTCTCTTGTATCTGTTTTCTTAAGGTTTCATCCTGCTTACCAAATCCTCTCTCCACATAGTTCTCGTATGCAGCATCTGTTATGGCGGATTTTACTATGTAGTTAAAATCTGCCAACTTTGCGCTATACATCTCTTTAAGCCACAGGATCTGTACTGCAGACAAAAGTATCAAAACCACAATTACTAATGCACTTATGTATTTGAATCTTTTCATGTTAGGGTTCATGACGCAAAGCTACTAAAACTTATATTTAATACCTACCGTAATCTCCCTTCCCCTCAATCTGTAATTAGTTAAATAGAACGAAAGCGAACCTATTGAGGAGTTTGAAAAGCTCTTTTTATTAAAGATATTATTTACAGAGGCATTCAGCTCAATTTTTTTTGCCACCATATATTGCAGATAAAGGTTAGACAACACTATGTTCTTGTCTGTATTTGTTGCTGAGTTGTAGTAATGATCTGCAGAAAGGTCCAACGACAGACGTCTTATAGGCGTAGCGGAAAAGGTCATACTCTGCTTTATATAATCTGCAGATGATTCTCCAACATAGGAGTCCGGCTGTTTCATCTTAAGGTTTGTATAGCTACAGCTATAATCCAATGAGCCCCACATGCTTATAGCGGCATTTATGCTCCCTGTTACGGTTGTGCTGTAAGATTTATAGTCAAACAGATTGTTGTTCTGAACCATCTTCCCGCTGTTTACGGCATAATTTGCAGTAAAGCCAACCTTACCGCCTATTGCCCTAACATCTTTTGAAATCTCCGCACTTGCATTATAGCTTTCGCTCTTTGTATCCCCCTTTCTAAATCCTGTTGCAATTATCTTTCCGTCAAAGTCTCTTACACTTATAAGGCCGTTTGAATAATGGACATATGAGGCAGAGAGGTTTACATAGAACAACGCAAGCGGGTCCCTATAAGAAAATCTTGCATCAACAAGACTGTTTTTGTTTGAGGCTTCTACCTTACTGCCCCTAATTACATTTCTATAATTTGTATAGATATATCCCTCAAAAGCATATTTGTCAGATACAGGACTCTCTCCAAAAGAGGCATTCAGCTGTAATTCTGTCTTTTGGCTTATATTCCACCTAAAATAATAAAGGAAAGGGGAGATATATGTATCGTCATACCATGTTTTGTAATACTTTACAGGTATCTTTACACTCATAAGCAAATCATCGCTCCTATATTGCACATACGGAGTGGCTGTTATTACGTACTTATTTAAATTACCATACTCTTTCATATTTCTCCACACCCCCTCTCCCGAACCCGAAATAGCAAAATTCCATCTGCTTACAGCTATTTTATACTCAATCTCCTCGTATGTTGCAAAAGCGTTTATATTCAGTTTTTGGTAAAAAGGGGCCTCAACAGAACCATCCTTATCTATTACATTAACCACCCCGAGCCTTTCAATTGCAGACACATATTTATTTACGCTCTTAAAACTTAGCGATTTACCATGCTCAAACACACTTAGCAGATTAAAATTATTCTCCACATAATATTCAGAGTTTTGAGTATGCTGCATTGCAGAATATGAACCGGTAAAAACATCATTTTGACTGCTGTTTTCAAGATAAGCGCTTAGTCTGTTTTTCAAAAACCGTTTGCTTCCGTTTGCAGACAAAGTAATATCCCCTGTCAATTTATGAACACCTCCATTCATCTCTATGTCATTATAGTTGTGAATAATACTGTCCTTAAGGTAATAATCGCTTATAGAACCCTTCCATGCCTTTTGCTTATCGTATGAATAACATAGATTACTCTTTAACTCATAATCATTTTTAAATCTCCTAAGATTGTTCGTAGAAGCAAGAATACTCTTGTTAAAGGTTGTGTACATGCTCCCCAAATTTGGGATAGCCATACTCTCTTCACAGGTATAATTTGGCAGCTCATAACTGTAATTGTTAGAAGAAGATATACTCTCCAAGTCTAACTTGGATGCAGCCTCATCCCTTAACACCACTCCTGTATTGTTTGTCTTGATATTGTTCATGCTCTGTACACCTTTACCTATGCTCATTGCAAAAACGCGCCCGTTCCACAATTCATAATTGCCACTTAAACTAATATCTCCAAGCCATTTGGCCTTAGCCGTCTCCTTTAGTTTTATATTAAGAGCAGCCCTGTCACTAAACCTCACATCCTTTAAAGCCTTTACAGGCTGATGGTTCTCCAATACCTCAACTTTGGCTATATCCTTTGGATTAAGGTTATTGGTGGCCAATCCATACCTTCCTCCAAGAAGATCAGCCCCCTCTATGTAGAATTTGTTTATAGGCTCTCCGTTGTACTTTACGTTACCACCGCCATCCACCTCAATACCAGGAATACGTTTAAGCACATCTGCTAATGCCCTGTCTGTAGATTTAGCAAAACTCTCTACATTAAAGACAATGGTATCGCCCCTCATCTGCACCTTTGGAGCCCTCACAACCACCTCCTTAAGTTTGAACGACGCCTCTTTGAGCACAACATTCGCAACCTCCTTAACCCCCTGTTCATCAAGCACAATCCTCCTCTCCTCATACCCCATGTAAGAAAACACCAACGCTGCACGACCCTCTGCCGCATTGATTTTTGCCACAATTTCCTGCTTAATTGAAAACGCTCCGTTTCTGTCTGTTGTAGCATAGCCCAACATCTCCTCTTTTTTTATCTCTTTGCTTCCCGACAAAACATCTTTTTCCACTTTTACCACCTTTACTACAACACCAGCCAAAGGCTCTCCGCCGGAATCCTTTACAACCCCTTTCAGCTCCTTAACACTGCCAACCGAATAGCCAAAAACAGGCACAAGCAGAATTGCAACAGCAACAAGCAACACCACCGGTACAACAAAACACTCACATTTCATAAAATTTCCTACTTTTATTCAATGATTTTCTCTATTGGATCATACCCACGGCTGCTACTAACCGAAGCATCATTCACATTCACGGTTATCTTAGACTTTCTAATCTCGGCAGGAGTAAGTTCTCTGCCTGTACTTGCATCAAACACCTTGACCGTTGCACCTCCCGAAGCAGTGATATAGCCAACAGGATCCTCAATATAGCGCTTGTATGTTTTGATAAATTTTTCAAATGATGTCTTTACATACTTTTTATTTGTAAACTCTATAGGCTTTCTACACTCCTGAATACCGTCCAATTCCCATGAATAGTGTCCCTGCCTATCCGCAACTTTTAATATCAGTCCCGGAAGCCCTCTGAATTTCCATGGCCCCGCATTCACCGGGACATCCGGAGCAAACCATGCAATATAATCCCTACCTCTAAAACTGCAGGTTGCCATATTACATTCATATCCGGCAATATTCTTTACGGAATCCTGCACAACAATCCAATTGAAATCCGGAATCTTCTCTATGTAAGATATATTGTCTACACCCACTTTGGTTACCTCACAGAGGTTATCTCCCTGTGTGTACATATAAGATTGCGTACCGGTCTTGTATTTGGAAATAGCCGCAACTTTGGCATTTACATCCATGTTAGATTTAGAGAGAGCCTTAAAGACAGAATCCCTTACCATCTCTAATTTACTTATATAACTTGTTGCATTACGGCCTATAAGCAGCAACATCTCGTCGTCAGTGACCTTGTCTTTGTCTAATGTATCTTTTAAATACCAATATTTATATGAACACTCCAAAAAGGCATTGTCCATTTGGCCTGTGGCAAACTCTTTGCTATTGTTGTTCTGTGCTCCCAAAACATTGCTTAAAGCAATGGCAGATAATTGCAATACAACTATCCGCAGAATCTTTTTAAATGCAGTCATAATCATTCTTTTAATTCAGTGTCCTATTTGATTGCTGCAAAGTAACCCACAAAAAGAGTGTCTATATATTATTTGGTGATTAAGAAGTGTTAATAAATGTTAACACTATAGAATTAAAATCTTTTTCAGTTTTCCATGCAAGATTTTAAGAAAAGAGGATTTAAGGATATAGGAATGTTGTTAGTTAGTCAATTATAATTTTAAAATTAATGTAAAATGAAAAAAACTATTTAGCTGTTAAAAGCCATAACAGCTTATAGTAGCAAAAATAGATTTGTAAGATATACAAACTCCTCTACCGAAAGCTGTTCCGGGCGTTTATCCAATATGGGATCCTGAATCTCTATACCTAATTTGGCTGCTATTGGTTTTATTGAATTTCTTATGGTTTTCCTGCGTTGGTTAAAACAGGCTTTTATAATCTGCTTAAACAGTTGGGGATCACAACCCAATTCTTTATTATCGTTCCTAACAAGCCTTATTACGCCGGATTTCACCTTAGGCGGAGGAAGAAAGACATGCTCCGGTACGGTAAAAAGATACTCCATATTGTACCACGCCTGCAAAAGCACAGATAGTATTCCGTATGATTTGTTCCCCGGAGGGCTTACCAAACGTTCAGCCACCTCTTTCTGAAGCATACATACAACCTGAGGTACTAAATTAGGATCTTCCAATATCTTAAAAAAAATCTGAGACGATATATTGTACGGGAAATTCCCTATTATGCTAAACGGTTCACCGGCAAAAGCATCCCGCAGATTCATCTGCAAAAAATCTCTTTGCACCAAAGACGACAACGAATACGGGTATGTTGCCTTTAGATATTCTATAGATTCCGTATCTATCTCCGCAAGCTCCAACCTTACCCTCTCATCCTCTATAAGATACTTTGTAAGTACCCCTGTCCCCGGCCCTATCTCCAATACATTGTTGGACAACCTTGTCTCATCATTTATCCTTAGTGCATCAACAATCCCCTTTGCAATTCCTTCATCCTTAAGAAAATGCTGGCCCAATGCCTTCTTTGCCTTAACTATCATAATATGTACCGTTCTCTTCCCGACAAAATTAGCACTTTTTGTCAACAGTACATAATGCAGGTTATTTGTCTTTTTGTAAATACAGTTATCAGAAAAAAATGGAGAAAAAAGAAATTATATAAAAAATAACTCTTAACTTTGCACCAGTCAAGTTTCCTATCGAAGTGTCGATTGGAATTAAAAGGGAATCCCGGTGAAAATCCGGAGCTGTACTCGCAGCTGTAAGTCCTATTAAAGTTTATCGCACTCTTTGCCACTGGTGAAAGCTGGGAAGGCGCGATAAGCGGGATGAGCCAGAAGACCTGCTTGATGAGATATGATTTAGTGACCACGGGATAATTGGCATTAGATTAAAATGAACGTAGGCTCGTCTAAAGACTCCTGTATTCTTTTTGATAACCGATTTCTCATTTGTTGTAAAGATTCAAGATAGAAGTGCAACACTGGCGGGCTAGCCCGCCAGTGTTGCGGCAGCTTCAAAAAGCAATACAAAAAAAGGGAGACACGCAGTCTCCCAAAAGATCAA
>UQWT01000004.1 GCA_900544815.1 uncultured Bacteroidales bacterium
TCTAAACAGAATCCATACGCTCACTTTTCTACCGTTTAGAGCGTATGATACTGATAATCAACTAATAATAGATACAAGGGCTGTCCGATAACTTCAGTTACTCTCCCTGAATCATTGGAATTTATTGGTGCGAGAGTCTTTTCGTGTGCAGGACTTACGGAAATAACAATTCCGGGAAAGGTAAAGGAGGTTGGAGAAGCTGCATTTAACGAATGCAAAATTGCAACTGTAGATCTGCCCGCTTCAATAGAATCTGTGCATGCAACGGCCTTTGTCTGGGAAGCTGCAACAACAGTTATATGTCGTGCGGAGGCAGTTCCTGCAACACCTAATACGGATGAGTTTAATAATAGCTGGCCTCCTTTTTATAAGTTGAAAAAGGGCAGTTGCAAACTTAAAGTTCCTGCAGCATCATTGGATGCATACAAGGCTGCGTGGGGTAAATATTTTGGCGAAGAGAATATAGAGAGTCTGTAGCTAGGTAAGTGTTGGCTTTGGCGTTAACATTGGCAATTTAGGTGTAGAGAGAGTAAAGAAAGCCAAAGCTATAACGGGGGTATCGGAGCAATTTCGGTATCCTCGTTTTTTATATAAAAACGGTTTTGTTATCTTTGTAGACTTGAATACATCATACCTATGAACCTGCTGCTGTTTTCAAACATAACCTTGCCGTTAGAGGATCCTATACTCAAATCACTGTTGGTTTTGGGTATTATACTGTTAGCTCCGCTTCTGTTGAACAAACTTAAGATACCACACCTTTTAGGGCTTATCATTGCCGGGGCGGTAATAGGTCCAAACGGCCTTAACCTTATCTTAAGGGACAGCAGCATGGAGCTGTTCGGTATGGCCGGCATCCTGTATATAATGTTTTTGTCGGGATTAGAATTAGATATGAAGGACTTTAAAAAAAACAGCTACAGGAGTGCGGTCTTTGGCCTTTATACATTCTGTATTCCGCTGCTTTTTGGAATATTGGCAGGTTACTATCTGTTGGGTTTTTCTATATATTCATCTATTCTGCTAGCAGGGCTGTTCGCTTCGCAGACATTAATAGCATATCCTATAGTGAGCAAGTTGGGAATTGCAAGAGACAAGGCGGTGACAATAGCTGTTGGTGGCACTGTTATTACAGACACACTTGCCCTGCTGCTGCTTACTGTAGTTGTAGGGATAGCTACCGGGGTGGTAGACGATACATTCTGGTACAGGCTTAGCGGTTCTGTTATTGCCTGTATTGCGGTTATTGTGCTGCTTTTCCCTATTGTAGCCCGCCGGTTCTTCAAATGGTGTAGCGATAGTGTGTCGCAATATATATTTGTTCTTGTAATGGTGTTTGTGGGGGCGTGGCTCTCTCATCTTGCAGGATTGGAGCCTATAATAGGGGCGTTTTTGGCCGGTTTGGCGTTAAACAGGCTTATCCCAAAGACATCTGCGCTTATGAACAGAGTGGTCTTTGTTGGAAATGCGCTGTTGATACCGTTCTTCCTTATAGGTGTTGGAATGTTAATAGATTACAGGGCTTTTTTTAGGGATTGGGAGAGCATAAAGGTTGCAGCGGTTATGATTGTGCTGGTAACTGTTGCAAAATTCATAGCGGCATATCTTACGCAAAAGAGTTTTAGACTGTCTAAAGACCAGCGGACACTTATCTTTGGACTGAGTTCGGCGCATGTTGCTGCAACACTTGCAGCTGTTATGGTGGGCTACAATGTTATAACGGGATATGCGGAGACGGGAGAGCCTGTAAGACTTCTCAATGAGAGCGTACTTAACGGAACAATTCTAATGATACTATTTACCTGTATAGTATCTACATTTGCAACTCAGGTAGGTGCTCATAATATTGCAATGAAGGGAGATGTATCTGATGCAGAGGATTCGGATAAGGAGCGTGTGGCGGAGCATGTCCTTATCCCTGTGGAGCCAAACAGCAAGACAGAGGAGTTAGTTGCGCTTGGCATTGCCATTACAAAGCAGAAGCATCGCAGCCTGTATGCACTAAGGGCTTTGGATAACAGATTGGATGATTCGGATACGCAGAAAGATGCGCAAAAGCTGTTGGATAGGGCTGTTACGGCAGCATCAGCAGCAAATATTCATATAGACAGTCTGTTAAGGTATGACGTGAATGAGGTAAATGCTATTGTGAGTGTTGTTCTTGAGAGAAATATAACGGATTTAGTGGTTGAGCGTAATAATTTTGAGACAGCTCAGTTTAGCAGAAGCCTGCATGACATAGTATACGGTACCAATGTAACAACATTCATATACAGGTCTGTACAGCATTTTGCCACAATAAAGCGTCATATTGTTGTTGTGCCAAAACGGGCTGAGCTTGAGGCAGGGTTCAATACATGGGTGCTACGTGTGCGCCATTTGGCACATGATACAAAGAGCAGACTGCTCTTTTATGCAACCGAACCTACACTGCAGCAATTGCAGAAAAAGAGAAGAAAGGTTGATATTGCAACATACTCTGCATATCCGGCAGAGGAGAATTTGGAGAGACAGATTTCCAATATCCTGCAGGAGATAAAAAGTGATGATTGCTTATGGGTGGTAATGAGCCGCAAAGATGGTGTCTCATATCAGACCTGCATGAGCAGGGTTCCAGCATTCATGGAACGGAGTCTGCCGCAAAGCAGTTACGTTCTTCTTTTCCCTGTTCAGGCGGCAGAGGATGGAGACAGCAGATATATATAGGTGCGGTTTAAACCTATACGATATTGGATAATCTAACATAGATGCTAATTCTAAATAATTAATATAAAAGATACAAGACGGTTTATGAAAAAACTATTACTGACCTTAGCTTTATCTGTATGTGCAGTGGCTGCAGTTCCGGCCCTTGCGCAGCAGAAATCAAAGCCTGCAATGGATCACAGCGTGTATGATAACTGGAAAAACCTTACACGTATCCGCTCGGTTTATAACAGCAATCTCTTCTATTATTCCGTAAATCCGCAGGAGGGAGACATTGTTTTTGTTGTCTACGATGCAAAAACAGGTAAAGAACAGAGATTTGACAGATTTTATCCATCTGATTTCTCTGTAGACGGCAAGTGGATGGTTGGAACAATCAGGGCTACATATAAACAGTTGAGAGATGCAAAGATCAACAAGGAGAAGAAACGCCCCAATGCAGAGGCGCCAAAAGATACTTTGGTAGTTGTAAATCTGCAGACAGGCGCCATTCATAAATATCCAAACTACAAGAGCCTTTCTACTCCGGATATTTTAAAAGACTGTTTTGCCTTTATGCTTAAACCTCAAAAGGAGGATGCAAAAAAGAAACAGGCAGATACCACAAAGGCAGCTCAGGACAGTACAAAAGTAAAGGCTGCAAAGCCGGCCCCCGAGAGCAATCTTTATGTGATGAATATGGCAAAAGGTACAATAGATACCATAAAGAATGTAGACAAATACAGGTTCATGCGTAACGGTACCCTTGCCTACATTACCAAATTGCCGGAGGAGAAGAAGGATAGCAAGAAGGGAAAAGATACATCAAAGGTTGAAGCTTCAAAGGCACTCACAAAGACAGACCTTAGAGCCGATATGGATACAATGAAGTTTGGTCTGTTCCTTTACGAGCCTGCTACAAAGGCTTCAAAAGAGATTCTGATAGGAAGAAAAGGGGCAAAAATAAATCTTCCTGTAAGAAATACTGCAACAGGTTATTATGCTTTTATGGCTCAGTTGGATACTGCAAAAAAAGCCAAGAACAACTTTGCTGTCTATATGTATAACGGCAAAGGAATGGCATTCAAGGTGGCGGACAGCACATCTGCAGGGCTTCCAAAAGGCTGGATAATAAGCGAGAACGGTAAGGTTAGCTTTAGCAGGAGCGGAAAAAGGCTCTTCTTTGGCACATCTCCAAAACCTGCCGAAAAAGATACCACCCTATACGATTTTGAGCGTGCGAAATTGGATATTTGGTCTTGGGATGCAGACTACAACCAGCCTATGCAGCTTCTTAGCAAACAGAAGGATCTTAAGAAGACATACACGGCATTTATTAATGTAAACGAGGTATCGGCCGAGAAACTTGGCAAACTTAATCAGATTGCAGACGAGAACTTTGAGTATGTTATGCCGCTTGCAAACGGAGACTCGGACTATGCAGTTGTAAACTATACCTCAATAGCCAACAAGATTCAGACACAGTGGGATGTGATTCCGTTAACGGACTACTATGTAATGAATGTTAAGACAGGTGAGATTAAATCGGTTGCCAAAGAGAGCAGGATAGAATTTATGTCTCAGTCTGTAGACGGCAAATGGAGTGTGGGCTATAACTATGCAGACAGCTGTTGGTACTCTTTGAATGTTCCTGCCGGGGAGATGAAGAACATTACCAAAGATATTCCTGTAAACTTCTATGACGAGTCTAACGACAGACCTATGCCTGCAGAGCCGTACAGAGGAACAACTTTCCTTTCGGATAATACGGTTATTATTCCCGACAAATACGACTATTGGAAGATAGACCTTGAGGGGAAGAGGCTGCCTGTAAACTTTACAAACGGTGTTGGTAGAGCCAATAAACGTACTTTGAAGGCTATGGACCTTAACAATGATACTCTTGAGTTTAGAAAAGGTGGAATTGATATAAACAGACCTATTTATCTGAGCACATTCAATGAAAAAACAAAAATGGATGGCGTTTATGAGTTGCTTGGCGCAAACAAGATTTTGGGTACTCCTGCAAATGTTAAGAATGCAAAAGCTCCCAAATATGGTGCAAAAATCAATTTGCTTACAGAGCAACCTGCATACTTTGGCGCATTTGCAATATGGAACGACAAGACTCCTAAATTTGCTTATACAAAGGGTCGTTTTGAAACAGGTGTAAATGTATGGTTTACTGCAGACAAGTTTGTTACCGAGAAACAGTTGTCAGATATTAATCCACAGCAGAGAGAGTACAATTGGGGTACAGCCGAACTGTTCAGCTGGAAGACAGCAGACGGCATAGATGCAGAGGGTATTATTTTTAAACCGGAGGATTTTGACCCTAACAAGAAATATCCTGTAATGATCTATTTCTATGAGAAGAACTCGGAGACCCTCTATATGCCAAGGGTACCTGCTCCAAGCCGTTCAACAGTGAACATACCAATGTTTGTAAGTAACGGTTATATAGTTTTTGTTCCCGACATGTACTACAAAGACGGCCATCCGGGCAAATCTGCAATGAAATCACTTATGCCTGCTGTTGAGAAGTTGGAGAAGGAGTTCAGTTGGATAGACGGAAGCAAGATGGCTATTCAGGGACAGAGCTGGGGCGGTTATCAGGTTGCATATATAATAACCCAGACCGATAAGTTTGCGGCAGCAGGTGCCGGTGCTCCTGTTTCAAATATGACAAGTGCATACGGCGGAATGCGTTGGGGCACCGGAATGACACGTCAGTTCCAGTATGAGCAGACACAGAGTCGTATAGGAAAGAACCTTTGGGACGGTTTTGACTTGTATGTAGAGAACTCGCCTCTGTTCTTTGCCCCTGCTGTAAAGACCCCGGTGCTTATTATGCACAACGACCGGGATGGAGCGGTTCCATGGTATCAGGGTATTGAGTTCTTTACAGGCCTGAGGCGTTTGGGCAAGGTTGCATGGCTACTGCAGTATAACGATGAGGATCACAATCTTGTAGAGCGTAAGAATGCCAAAGATTTGAGCATAAGGCTGCAACAGTTCTTTGATCACTATCTTAAGGGTGCTCCAATGCCTAAATGGATGACCCCTCACGGAAGACCTGCTGTAGACAAAGACTTTACCATGTCTTACGAGTTGTGTGAATAGCGTTGGCTTTGGCACTAAATAAGTTTATAGTGCATAGCTTATTGTTTATAGTCAGTTTTAAAGTTCGTAGATGAAAAGTTGAAAGTTTAAACTTAAAACTAACATCTTTTAGGCTTTAAACTAATAGTTGAAACTTAAGCTAAAGCCAAAGCCAAAGCTAAAGCTAAAGCTAAAGCCAAAGCCAAAGCTAAAGCTAACGCAAAAACGTTACATAGAAATGTAAAAAATAAAATATATAAGATGAAGATAATGAAAGCTATATTGTCGGCCGCAGTGGTGGTTTCCGCTGCAGGTTGCGGCGGGGGTGGCGTACAGCAGCCATCCCAATCAAATGAACCGATTATCGGGAAGCAGAGAATAGAGATAAAGGAGGGGAGACTAACCCCGGAGATTATGCACATGATGGGCAAGGTCTCAGACCCTCAGGTTTCTCCCAACGGGAAACATATCCTGTACGGTGTTACATATACAAGTATCGAACAGAACAAGGGCAACCGCGAGCTGTTCCTCATAAATGCAGACGGCAGCGGTAATGTGCAACTTATGAGCACTCCAAAGAGTGAGAGCAATGCACGTTGGGTAGATGACAGCAAGATTGCCTATATGCGCGGAGGACAGATATTTGTGGCAGACCTCTCTACAGACTGCACAAAACTGATAAACGAAAAGCAGATGTCGGCATTTGTAGAGGGTGAGGAGGCCGATGCGTTTGAGTTGTCTGCCGATGCTTCCAAAATAATGTATATTAAGAATATAAAGGCTAATATTGTACCAACAGACCTTTACCCGGACCTTAAAAAGGCTACGGGAAGGACAATCACAGGTCTTATGTACCGTCACTGGGACCATTTTGTTGAGACCATACCTCATACCTTTATTGCAGACTTTAATACCGAAGCTCAGGGGGCTATAATCAAACCCGGCAGCGTTGCCTCTCCGGGTCTGATAAAAGAGAAAGATATTCTGCTTCCTAACGAAGCCGCTTTTGAACTTCCTACACTTCCGTTTGGTGGTTTGGAGCAGTTGAGCTGGAGCCCTAACGGCAAGATGATCGCCTACTCATGCAGAAAGCTCACCGGTAAGGATTATGCTTTCTCAACAAATACCTCTATCTATCTGTATAATGTGGAGAGCGGTGAGACACAGATTATTACTCCGGGCGTTCACGGTTACGACACAGATCCTTCATTCTCTCCTGACGGCAGTAAGCTTGCCTATATAAGCATGGAGAGAGACGGCTATGAGGCAGACAAGAAACGCCTGTTTGTATATGATATGCAGAGCGGTGCAAAGAGTGAACTTACAACGGATTACAAATATGATGTTGAGTCTGTTACATGGGCGCCCGATGGTAACTCTATCTACTTTACCTCTTGCGTAAACGGTCTTACTGCAATATTCAATGTTGATGTAAACAAGAAACTTGGAGGTGCTATAGCAGACAATCTTGCTACAGGCCCTATAGATGACAGTTTTAACTACGGAGAGGGCATTAGAAGAGTCACCTCTGTCTCTGTGATGAATGACTTTGATGCTCCTGCAATCCTTCCTTTGGAGGATGGGTCGTACAGACTTGTTGCTACCAACAAGAGTATGTTGCGTCCTAATGAGATTGTCTCTGTTGACCCCGCTACAGGCGCAGTTACAGAGCTTACTCAGGAGAACAAGGAGATTCTGGAGGGGTTGGATACTCCAACCGTTGAGGCTCGTTGGATGAAGACTGTAGACAACAAGAATATGCTTACATGGATTGTCTACCCTCCTCATTTTGATAAATCAAAGGTTTACCCGGCAGTCATGATGTGCTTGGGCGGCCCTCAGGGTACAATAAGCCAGGGCTTCTCTACCCGTTGGAACTACAGGCTTATGGCTCAGCAGGGTTATATTGTCATCCTTCCTAACAGAAGGGGCACAACAGCCTTTGGACAACCTTGGTGCGAGCAGATTTCTGGCGATTACTGCGGTCTTAACATGCAGGATTATCTTACAGCTGTAGATGAAATGAAGAAGGAACCGTATGTTGGCAAGGTGGCTGCCACAGGTGCAAGTTATGGTGGTTACTCTGTTTATTATCTTGCAGGTATCCATAAGAACCGTTTCTCGGCTCTTATTGCACATGCGGGTATATTCAACCAGGAGTCTATGTATATGATGACAGAGGAGATGTGGTTCCCTAACTGGGATAACGGAGGTGCTCCTTGGGACACCAATCCTGTAGCTGTAAGGCATTACAGCAACTCCCCTCATAAGCTTATAAAGAATTGGAATACCCCTATCCTTATCACTCACGGCGAGATGGATTACAGGGTTCCTGTCGACCAGGGAATGCAGGCTTTCAATGCCGCTCAGATGATGGGGGTTCCTTCCCGCATGATTCTTTTCCCTGAGGAAAATCACTGGATTCTACGCCCTCAGAACTCTGTTCAGTGGAACAGGGAGTTCTTTGGCTGGTTAGACAAATATTGCAAATAACTTTGCCAAACTTACGGTTTACGAGTAGTTTTACGTGAAGGGTATCCATTATGTTAGAAGGAGTTTCGGATAAAGCATATCAGCTATCAAATGAGTTGGCATCTGTAGCGCCTGTTTTAAGGATGCGTGCGGATAACGGGCTATATGACAAGGTGTTTGAGGCGGCATTTGCGGCGAATGAATTTTTTACGCCGTACATGGTAAAGTATGCGTTAGGCGAAGTCTGCTCTATGATGGAGCACTCCCATCTGTTGGCAGAGATGATTGATGATTATGTCACTACGCTTCCCGACAAATCTCTCATTGAAGGTGAGGTAACGGTGGAGGCAGGTGCGGTACGGGATTCAGTCACTCGTAATATACTTATAATTATGGCCGGCAACATTCCGTTGGTTGGGTTCCACGATTTTCTATGTGCCCTTCTGTGCGGATATGACGCAATTGTCAAACTTTCATCAAAAGATGCTGTCCTGCTGCCTTGGCTATATGGCGAGTTGGAGAGATTGTGCCCGGCGGTGAGGGGAAGAGTAACTTTCATTAGAAACAAGGAGGAGTTGCAAGAAATTAAAAAAACAGATGTAAAGGCTGTTTTGGCAACAGGGAGCAGCTCTACGGTAAAGATGATTAACAGGAAATTTGCCGGTATTCCTGTTTTGAGCCGCGGCAGCCGGTTTAGTTTTGCTCTGCTTAAAGGGGATGAAATGGAGGAGCAGATAGATGCCCTTTGCAACGATATGTTCCTCTACTACGGTCTTGGCTGCAGAAGCGTAAGCAATCTGTTTGTTCCTAACGGCTACGATTTTACAAAAATAATAGAGCATGGGCAGAGGTATAGGGAACTACTCACCGGACAAAGATGGCACAACAGCTATAAAAGATGCAGAGCCATTGCCGTTATGGATGGCATCTGCGTTGCGGACGGAGGTTTTTTTACGCTTGTTGAAAAGGGGCAGCCATGGATGGAAATGAGCGAGATAGGGGTATGGTATTACAACAATATGAATGATGTTGAACAATTTGAGGAGAGATTTAAAGATAATATTCAAAAAAAATATCTTACCTTTGGATTGGCTCAGAGACCTAAAGTCAACGAGTTTGCAGATAATAAAAATAGTATATTCTTTCTTTTACATAATATAGGCTATGATTTACAAGTATAAAGCAAGTATACCGGGCAGTAAGATTTTTATGCGTGAATATGAGGTTAAAGGGGACATTTCATTGTTCGATCTTCATAAATTCCTGCTCCATGATCTGGGCTTTGTCCCGGACCAGATGGTTGCGTTCAAGGGGGTTAATGGCAATGGAAAGATTACAAGCATTTACGGCCTTTTTGATATGGGCGACGGAAAAATGGACTCTGTCTCTGTTGAGGATACTTACAAGAAAGGTGAATCAAAGTTGGTTTATGTATATGACCTCCATAACGACAGGTTTATAGAGTTGGATTTTGTTGAGACATTGGAGGAGGAGAGGAGAGCCTCCTACCCAAGACTTGTAGCAGAAAAAGGGCGCAACCCGGATCAGTTTGCAAAAAAATATGATGATTTGGACCAGTTTGCAGAGCCTGTAGATGATGGCGGAGAAGAATCGGATATGATTGACGAGGAGGAGTTGGAAGAGGATGATGAGCTCTTGTAAGGAACTGATTATAATTCTTGGCCCTACGGGGGTTGGAAAAACAGATTATGCCATAGATATGGCGTTAAGGTTAGGCTCTCCCGTAATTTCATGTGATTCCCGACAAATATTCAAAGAGATGAAGATTGGCACCGCCCCTCCGAGCGATGAGCAGCTTGCGCGGGTGAGGCATTATTTTATCTTTACCAATTCAGTTACAGAGTATTACACAGCCGGCCGTTACGAGCTTGATGCAATGGCTATTATGGAGGAGCTGTTCAAGACTCATGACAAGCTTGTTATGGCAGGTGGATCGGGGCTGTATATAGATGCCTTTTGCAACGGATTGGATGATTTCCCTCCGGCAGACCGAGCTTTGAGGGCGGAGCTTACCGCTCGAGCAGATAATGAGGGGCTTGAATCACTTGTGAAACAGCTTGCCGATATAGACCCGCAATCATATTCTACCATAGAGCTTACTAATAAACAGCGGGTTATACGGGCTGTTGAGGTTACTTTGCAGACAGGGCGCAAATTCTCTGACTGGAAGAGTTCCCCCAAAAAAGTACGCCCGTTTAAGATTACCAAGATTGGGCTTACAAGAGAGCGAACAGAGCTGTATGATAGGATAAACCGCAGAGTAGATCTTATGATAGAGGATGGTTTGGTTAATGAGGTTGCGGGGCTGGTTGCTTTTAGAGATATGCCTGCGCTTAATACTGTGGGATACAAAGAGATATTCGATTATTTAGATGGCAGGCAGAGCTTAGAGACTGCCATAGGACTTATAAAACGAAACAGCCGCCGTTATGCAAAACGGCAGCTGACGTATTGGGGTAGGGATAGTTCCATTATCTGGCAAAAAGCTGAATAGATCAATTGCCCAGTTCAGACAAGAACTTTATTCTAATGAGCCTTACCTCCTCCTCCGAGTAATCCTTTCCAAGAGCTTTCATTGCATCTGTAACGGAATCAGATGTAGCCTCCTCTTTAAAGTAGTCATAGATATCATCTATCTTGTCCTCATCTACAACCTGTTTTATGTAGTAGTCTATATTTATTCTGGTGCCTGCATGTACAATCGCCTCCAATTCATCCAGCAATTGGTCCATCTCCAAATCTCTTGCCTTTGCTATATCTTCGAACGGTAGCTTTCTGTCTATGCTTTGGATTATGTGTATCTTGTTGAGAGACTTGTTGGCAACAGTCTTTACCACAAAATCTGTAGGCCTGTCTATGTTGTTCTCCTCTACATATTTCGCTATTAGTTGTATAAACTCCTTTCCAAACTTCTTGGCTTTGCCCTCTCCAACGCCCTGGCAGTTTTTAAGCTCCTCCAAGGTGATAGGGTACATTATAGACATATCCTCCAACGAAGGGTCTCCAAAGATGACGAAAGCAGGAAGTTTTAGCTTCTTGGATAGTGAGGCTCTTACATCTTTAAGCATGGCAAGCAGAGTCTGATCTCCACCTCCGCCGCTTCCTGCATGTGTCTTGGCCGAGCCTACAACAATAGAATCGTCATCATCTGTGTCTATAAACTCTCTGTCCTCTGTGAGGAGTACAGATACAGGGTTCTTATAGAACTCTTCACCCTGCGGCGTTACAGATATAAGCCCGTATTTCTCTACCTCCTTCTTTAGGTATCCTAACACTATGCCCTGCCTTATTATGGCAAGCCAGAAACGCTGGTCCTTGTTTGGATTTATTCCAAAGAATTCAGACTTGTTATGGTTGTAAGATTTTATTATTGAGTTTGAGACACCTCCAAGTATGTTGGCAAGGTGGTCTGCCTTAAAGTTCTCTTTCATGCTTTGGATGAGCTCTATTACCGTAAGCAGGAACTCTTTGCCTTCGAACTGTTTTTTAGGATACAGACAGTTGTCGCAGTTTCCGCAATTATCCTCTGTATACCTCTCTCCAAAGTAGTTGAGCAGGGATTTCCTGCGGCACTGGCTCGATTCTGCGTATGCCATTGTGTCGCTTAGAAGCTGCTTTCCTATCTCCTGTTCGGCAATAGGTTTGCTAAGCATGAACTTCTCCAATTTCTGTATATCCTTGTAGCTGTAGAATGCGATACATTTTCCCTCTCCTCCATCCCTGCCGGCTCTTCCTGTCTCTTGATAATACCCCTCCAAGCTCTTTGGCATATTGTAGTGGATTACAAAACGCACATCCGGCTTGTCTATACCCATGCCAAAAGCGATTGTGGCAACAATGACATCTACATCCTCCATAAGGAATCTGTCTTGATTTGCAGAACGGGTGGCTGCATCCAATCCCGCATGGTACGGCAACGCCTTTATGCCATTAACGTTAAGCAACTCTGCAAGCTCCTCCACCTTTTTTCTGCTGAGACAGTATATGATGCCGCTTTTGCCACTATTGTTCTTTATGAATTTTATAATCTCTTTCTCTGCATTTACCTTTGGTCTTACCTCATAGTACAGGTTCTTGCGGTTGAAAGAGGATTTGAACACTAAAGCATCTGTCATGCCAAGGTTTTTCTGAATATCAGATTGTACCTTTGGCGTGGCGGTTGCCGTAAGAGCAATTATAGGGGCCTTGCCTATCTCATTCACCAATGGTTGGATTCTTCTGTATTCAGGCCTGAAATCGTGTCCCCATTCAGATATACAGTGTGCTTCATCAACTGCATAGAAAGAGATTTTGCACTGTTTTAACAGTTGGATATTCTCCTCCTTTGTAAGAGACTCCGGTGCAACATACAGCAGCTTTGTGGTTCCGCTAAGTAGGTCGTCCTTAACCTCTTGTGTCTGAGATTTATTAAGTGATGAATTAAGGAAATGTGCAATTCCGTTGTTCTGGTTTATGAACCCTCTTATGGCGTCAACCTGATTCTTCATTAGAGCGATAAGTGGCGATATGACTATAGCCGTGCCGGGCATAAGCAGTGCGGGCAGTTGGTAGCAAAGTGATTTTCCACCTCCTGTGGGCATAAGGACAAACGCATCGTTTCCTCCCATTAAATGCTTTATAATAGCCTCCTGGTCTCCTTTAAAAGAGCTAAACCCAAAAAAGTCCTTGAGCTTTGAATGTAAAATTTCAGATGATACCTCCATAACAATTATTATATATAAGGTATTGATAAAATTATCTGTTTGACCAACGCCTTCTAGGCTCTAAGTTACCTAATAATTTAATTATGGCAAAATTTTTATGGCTGTTTTGGATAAAATATTTAATTTAGCTCTGAAAAGCTGCGCGAAAGCTAAATAAAAGTTAATAGTTGAAAGTTTATAGTGTAAAGAGAAAAGCATTGGCATTGGCGATTTTTTAAAAGTAAAGAAAGAAAAAAAAGCTAAAGCTAACTATAAACTAAAGCTAACGCCAAAGCAAAAGCAAAAAACTATAATGTTATGGCAATATTAAAAGAAGAACTAAAATCCTTGGCATTGGGCGTCATCAAAAAGGAGGCAGATGCTGTAATGAATCTGCAACCTTTTGTAGATGAAAATTTTATAAACATTCTTAATCTTATTTTTAATTCCAAAGGCCGCCTTATTATAACGGGTATAGGAAAGAGTGCCATTATTGGAAGCAAGATTGTGGCAACAATGAACTCTACCGGAACACCATCTATTTTTATGCATGCGGCAGATGCAATACATGGAGACTTGGGCATAATCCAACCGGACGACATAGTAATGTGCATATCCAAGAGCGGCAATACACCGGAGATAAAAGTATTGGTTCCGCTTATAGCAAGGATGGGCAACAAACTCATTGCAATGGTATCCAATGTAAACTCATACCTTGCACAACATTCGGATTTTATCCTTCCTACAACTGTTACGGAGGAGGCCTGCCCCAACAACCTTGCCCCAACATCGAGCACTACCACTCAATTGGTTATGGGAGATGCCGTGGCTGTATGCCTTTTGAAGATGAGAGGATTCTCTCAGGAGGATTTTGCAAAGTTCCATCCCGGCGGCTCTTTGGGCAAACGCCTTTACCTGCGTGTTGAGGATGTCTTTGACAGATCTGTAAAACCGTTTGTACATCCAAACGAGAGCATCCAGAATACCATTATAAATATATCTCAGAACAGGCTCGGTGCCACTGTCGTATTAGATGATGCGGAGCATCTTATGGGTATCATTACAGATGGAGATGTAAGGAGGATGATAGAGAAGGGTAAACCTCTCGATACTTTAAAGGCCGAAGATATAATGTCAAAGAATCCAAAAACCATTCAGGTAAACGAGTTGGCGGTAAATGCCTTTAGACTTATGGAGACTAACAAGATAACCTCTGTTGTTGTAATGGATGGTAACAATTATCTTGGGTTGGTTCATATTCATGAACTTATAAGAGAAGGAATTGTTTAATTGTAAGGAGTAAGCAATGGCTGAATTTAATCCTAACGATATAGGCATCCCAAATGGCAATTTTTTTGGCTTGCCCTATTCTCCCAATGAGTCGCAGATAGTTCTTATGCGGGCGCCTTGGGATGTTACCACATCTTATATGGCCGGTACGTCGGACGGCCCGGAGTCTATACTGAATGCCTCTGTGCAGGTGGATCTTTTTGATGAGAATATTCCTAATGCATGGGAAGCCAAAATTGGCACCTTGCCGGAGGATGAGAGTCTGTACAGCTATGGCAAAACCTGCAGGGGGCTTGCTGAGAGGGTCATAGCGGACCTTGCAGAGGGATTGTCGGGAAGCAGAACAAAAGAACTTACAGATAAGATAAACAAGGCATCCGGCCTTTTTAACAGCAAGGTCTACAACAGGTGCAAGGAGCAGTTGGATGAGGGGCGGTTTGTTGGAATTGTTGGAGGTGAACATAGTGTGCCGCTTGGGTTAGTTGTTGCGTTGGGAAAGAGACATGAGGAGTTTGGGGTGCTTCATGTAGATGCTCATGCAGATTTGAGAAGGGCGTACGAGGGGTTTACATATTCTCACGCTTCAATTATGTACAATATTCTTAACGAGGTGCCGCAGGTAAAGAGGCTTGTGCAGGTGGCGGTGCGCGATTTCTGCTCGGATGAATATGAGATAATGCAGAATGATGACAGGGTACTCTCTTTTACAGACAGTGCAATAAGCAGACGCCTTTATGATGGCGACAACTGGAGAAAAATCTGTGATGATATTATAGATGCGCTTCCCGACAAGGTCTATATCAGCTTTGATATAGACGGGCTTGAGCCGTCGCTTTGCGCAAATACCGGTACTCCTGTCCCGGGTGGATTGAGTTACAGACAGGCTATGTATCTTTTGGAAAGGATTGTGGAGAGGGGCAAGAGCATAATTGGTTTTGACCTTTGCGAGGTGGCCGGCGTTCCGGATACTGAAGCCATAGATGCAAATGTTGGAGCGAGAGTGCTTTATAAATTATGCCTTGTTTCATGGAAATCGATAAATAAAATTTAGGCAATATCATAATTATTAGCTATTTTATTTTTAAATTTGTGACCTAAAACACAATTCTTTAACAAAACAACTTTTAACACTTAATTTTAAACTATAAAATGGCCAATAATTTTTCCAAGAGCATGTTGACCCGGAGCATGGAGATGCGCAATTTTTTTAATGCGTTCCTGCATAACGAGTCGATAGGCGGTGTCCTTTTGCTTATATGCACAATTATTGCCCTCGTTGGGGCTAATGTGAGCGGTTTTGAATGGTTGCCGGCTTTATGGCATACAGAGGCTTATATAAGCATAGGAACCTTTTCTATTGATATGACATTGGAGGAGTGGATAAACGATGCCCTTATGGCTGTCTTCTTCTTTGTTGTAGGACTTGAGATAAAGCGGGAAATGCTTGTGGGGGAGCTCTCCTCTTTCAAGCATGCAGCGCTTCCCATATTAGCTGCGATAGGCGGTATGATTGTGCCTGCAATCATATATATTTGTTTTAATTATTCTCATCCCGACACATTTAACGGATGGGGTATTCCAATGGCTACAGATATCGCTTTTGCGATTGGGGTGCTCTCATTGTTGGGAAAAAGAGCCCCAATGAGCCTTAAGATCTTCCTTACTGCATTGGCTATTGTGGATGATCTTGGTGCTATTATAGTATTGGCGATATTTTATCCTACTCACGGGCTTGATTTCTATATGCTTTTGTATGCCGCCGGGGTTGTTGTCCTCCTGCTGGCACTTGGTAGAATGAGGGTTCGCAATGTTCTTGCCTATGTTATTCCGGGGCTGCTGTTATGGTGGTTGGTATGGAAATCAGGAATTCACGCTACTATTGCCGGTGTAATCCTTGCAATGACAATACCTTCAAAGACAACGATAAATGAGGTAAGGTTTTCGGTTGGCCTTAAATATCTGTTAGACAAGTTTAAGGATGCAAGTAATTCCGAGGTTGAGGTGTTGGCGAATCCACGCCAGCAACATATAATACATCAGATACACAGGAATGTTCAGAAGATAAATCCACTTATGCACAGGTTTGAGTTTGCCCTGCACCCATGGGTTACATTCTTTATTATGCCTGTTTTTGCTTTGGCCAATGCCGGTGTGGTGATTGATACAAGTGTATTCTCTATGCCGCTTCCTGCAGTTGTGCCCGGTATCTTCTTTGGTCTGCTTTTGGGTAAGCCTATAGGGATATTCCTGTTCAGTTTCCTTGCCGTAAAGACAAGAGTGGCTGTCCTTCCGGATGGTATTAAATGGAGGCAGGTTTTTGCTTTAGGTATAATTGGCGGTATAGGTTTTACCATGTCTGTCTTTATAGACAATCTTGCATTCCCGGGGCATCAGGAGATTGTCAATATCGGTAAAATTGCTATATTAGCGACCTCTTTTGTAGCGGCTTTGATAGGAATGTTTGCCGTTGCTATTACTTCGCACAGTAAGCATGTTGAGAATTAGGTGATTGCAACGGACAGAGAGTCTCTGCCTTTTGTTTTTGCTTATTTGAAAACGGTGTGGCAAAGGGGAAAGCAGTTGTATTACAATAGTGATACGTAGGTTGTAACGAAATATAAACGTAATAAAAATTTATAAAAATGAAGATTTTAAGAAATTTGACAATTGCAGCTGCCGGTGCTTTGGTATTTGCATCTTGCTGCAACAACAGTGGAATGAAGTGCCCATATCCTGAGATTTCTACATCTCAATATGATTCTGCGAGCTATGCAATGGGTATATCTCTTGGTTCAATGATGAAAAATTCAAATGTTACCGCAATTAATTTTGCAGAGTTCAATAAAGGTATAAAGGATGTTTTTGAGGGTAGGGATACAGCAATATCTGAGCAACGTATCATGATGGCAATTCAAGGCTATATGGAGAAGGTTAGTGAATTGCAGATAGAAAAGGCAAAGAAAGAGGAGACTGCATTCTTTGAGAAGAACAAGTCTGTTTCAGGCGTTGTTGAGACAGAGAGCGGCTTGCAGTACAAAGTGGTAACAGAGGGTACCGGTGTTGCTCCTGCTGTTTCAGATACAGTTGAGGTTAAATATGTGGGCAAACTTCTTAACGATAAGGAGTTTGACAATAGTAAAGGGGAGACTGTAAAGTTCCCGTTGAACCGTGTTATAAAAGGTTGGAGCGAAGGTCTTCAGCTTATGAAAGAGGGTGGTAAATATGAGTTGTGGATCCCTGCAGAGTTAGGTTACGGTGCAAGACAGATGGGCCCTAATTTGCCTGCAAACTCTACTCTCCATTTTGAGGTTGAACTTGTAAAGGTTTATCCTGCTGCCGAGAGTACGAAATAAATAGAAGAAGACTGTTTTCAATAAAGGTGCAGGCCGGGCGGTTTTTTCTGCTACGGCCTGCCTGTTTTTTATATTATTTCATATCTTTGTAGCTTTAACTTAAAGTTTATTGTTAAGTTATTATTAAGAGAAGCTGTTTGAAAAGAGACTTTTCTACTGCGAAATTCAACTTTTTATGCAACTTCTTGGGAGAAAGAGGGGCGGCAGATTATACTTTCGCCGTCATTGTGGAGTTTACAGAGTTTTTTTTAAGATTACTAAGTTGAGATATCAAAGATCTTCATCGTGAGAGAGAGCGATAGTGAACGGCTATCAGACTCTCACAAATTTTTAATTATTTTTTTAATTAAAAATTTTGATAGTATGAAAGGAAACAGAAAAGTAGTAGTTTACGGCTCTGTAGCAGTTGTACTACTTGTTTGTATATGCGTATATCTGTTTTTTAGGTTGCTAAAAGACGACAATAAGAATAATTTAGGTGCAGAAACTGCTGTGCCGGAGTTTGTTATGCAGAATAGAGAGATGCTTAGGGCAATCCCAACAGATGCTGTTTTTGTTGCAATAGCAGATAAAACGGAGAGTATAACAGACAATCTTGGAGACTCTGTAAAAATTATTGATTTTGTATGGAATACCTCTCTTCTCAAGGGGCAGCCGGCAATAGTATCTCTGCATTACTCCTCTAAGAACGAGGTCTCTCTGCTTTTTGTATCAAACCTCTCTGCTGTAGAGAATGGCGTAAACAAAATGTTGGAGGTTATAAAGAACAGTGGAGGAGGCAAGTTCAAGGATTATAACGGAGTTACAATATATGAGTCGAACAGTCCGGCCAAGAGCTATTCTGCCATATATAAGACCCTTTTTATAAACAGCAGTTCTTATTACGTTGTGGAGGCTGCCATAAGGCATCTTAACAAGAATCTATCTATTTTGGATAATGCAGATTTCAGCAATCTTCTGCAGAGATACGGCAAGAGGGGCTATCTCTATTTCAATCATCAGTTGACAGGCAAACTCTTCTCCGGGTGTGTAGAATACGGTTGGCTTAAATACTCGGATTTCTTTATGAGGCTTAGCAAGTGGTCTGTGTTTGATTTCAGCCGCAACTCTATGGGAGTTAAGATAAATGCCAATATGCTCTGCGGAACGGATGAGGGGAACTATGCAACAGTGTATATGGGACAGAAAAACGGAGATTCCAAGATAGCTGAGATACTTCCTGCGCAGACACTCTTTTTCTGTACGGTCCTTCTTCCTAACAAAAAAGATTTAGAGAAGCGTTTAGGAAAATTTCTTGAGGTGAAGAAAAAGAGCAGGTCATATGCAGAACGGTTAGAAAGAGTGTCTAAAGGTAATATTTCTCCAAATAAATTTAAGGATTCTCTTAAAATAGAGGAGGTAGCGGCCGCCTGGTGCAAGTTTGGAGACTCGTATCAATGGATAAATCTTGTAAGGACAGAGAAAGATGGCTGGTTTAAGGGTGTTGTAGGCAGACTGTTTAAAGGGGAGCAGATACCTGCCGCAGAGGAATATCCTTACAAAGGATATTTGGAGGCTATTTACGGAGAGCTTTTTTCGCATACGGATGAGGAGTTTTTTACAAAAGTAGGCGACTGGTTGGTAATAGGCCCCAAGAGCATAGTGGAATCTTATGCTTTTGGCGATGCAAATTACTATTCTTTTGATAATTACATAAGTCAGACACCTGCGAAAGAATTTGCGGGGAGCAAAGCTGTTTCAAAAGTTTTTGTAAATATGTCTGAGGAGAAGGATTCTGTTTTAATGTTGTTACAGCCGCAGATGAGGAATAAAATAGTGTCTCAGATAGACAGTAATGATTTTTGTGCTATAACAATGGATATATCTCCCAACAAGCAGCTCTCATTGTCTGCCAATATAGATCTCTATATTACAAGGTTGGAGAGGAAACCTGTACCGCGTGAAAGGGAGCTTGCTGCCGGAGCTGTTGTAACGGACAGCACCATAGCGGTTCCTTCCGGGCCGTTCAAACTTATTGATTTTGTAAATGGTGGTGAGTGCTTTTTGGAGCAGCAGACCAATTATAAGCTGAGTTATATAAATGGTCTTAAGAAGAGGGCTTGGACTATTGGGTTTGATTCCCCTCTTGCCGGTATGGTGGGGCAGGCGGATATTTTTAAGAACGGAAAGCTCCAGATGTTCTTTATATCGGGAGACAAACTTTATGGATTGGACAGGTTGGGGCGTTTTGTAAACGGGTATCCAAAAAGATTGGACAAGGGTGTGGTTTTGGGGCCGCAACTCTTTGACTTGGAGGGGAACCGGGAGTATTCATTTATGGCAATAGCAGATGACAATACTATTATTCACAGATATTTAAAGAGCGGCAAGCCTGTTCTTAACTGGAAGGATATACATAGTGAGCATTTTGTGAAGACCTTGCCTGTGAATATGCTGATTAATGGAAAAATATACTGGATTGTTAGGAATGCATATACGGTTGAGTTTTATACCGAGGATGGGGTGCTTGTGGAGCAGAAAGACAAGAGGCGGAGAATTGCTCCGGATTCGCAGATTGAACTTATAAGTGGTTCGGAGGTTAGGGTAACGGGAACAAATGAGAAGGAGTTTGCCTTTAACGTTGAAACCGGCAAGACTAAAAGATTGTAGTTTATATTGTAACGGATTTTACTAATGGAATTTATAATAACTTTTCTGCTGATTATATTTCTTGCGGCATGGGTTGCCGGCAAGATATTTCCCTTTTTGCTTAAAAGAATTTTAAAAAAGAGGTTTGGAATTGATACCACCGCGTTTAACGGCGGGAACGGTGGCAAGGAGACCAAGAGCTATTCCAATTACAAGGATGCAGATTCTGCCCATGGCCGTGAGAAGACAGAGGAGGAGAGACGTGTGGGGCAGGTTACGGAGATTGTGGTGACAGAGGAGCATGAGAAGATTATAGATAGCGATTTAGGGGAATATGTTGAGTATGAGGAGATAAGTTATAACGAAAAGAAATAACCTTACATTAAGAATATTGAGTTGTAGATGGAAGATTTTAAAAGATTGTTGGCATATGCCAAACCATATAGCAGATTTTGGCCGGGCTATCTTATCCTGTCAATATTGTCTGTAATATTTGGTGTTGCCAACTACGCACTTATAAAGCCGCTTTTGGATATTCTGTTTAATCCGGAGCAGCTTACACAACAGCTTGTAAAGCCCGATTTTAATCTGCTGAGTATAGATTACTACAGCGATATTTTCTATTATTATCTTACTGAGATAATGAGAACCGGCCTGCTTAGGGGTCTGTTTTTTGTTTGCATGATACTGTTGGCAGCTTCGTTCGTCTCCAATCTTGCAAGGTATCTGTCTCAGAGAATTCTTGTAAATATGCGTACCTATATAATGCAGAATATAAGGAGGGCGCTTTATGAAAAGATTATCTCTCTTAATGTTGGGTATTTCAATACAAGGAAAAAGGGTGATATACTTTCATCAATATCGAATGATGTTACCGAGGTACAGAATGGTGTTGCAAACAGTTTTCATGTCCTGTTCAGAGAGCCGCTCCTTATCATTGGCTTTTTGGCGGGGCTTTTTTATATGTCTCCAAAACTTACAATAGTAACATTGCTCACACTTCCGTTCTCGGCATTGGTTATTGGCAGGATAAGCAGGAAGTTGAAAAGGGGGGCTGTTGTAACTCAGGAGCTTATGGGCAAGATAGTAAGCCATTTTGAGGAGGGTATATCGGGAATAAGAATAATTAAGGGCTTCAATGCACAAAAATATGTTGAGGACAGGTTTGAAAAGACCAATGAGGAGCATAAGAGAAGTAGCAGAAGCATGTTCTACAAACAGGAATTGGCTTCTCCGCTGTCTGAGTTTTTGGGCATAGGTGTTGCAACGGCGGTGCTGTTCTATGGCGGTTGGCTTCAGTTGCGGGGGCAGCTTGGAATGGATATGTCTACATTTGTAGTATATATTGGTTTTTACTGGAGGGTGCTTGAGCCTGCAAAGGCTATGGCCAACGCATACGCCAGCATTCAGCGTGGTATGGTATCGGGACGCAGGCTGTTTGATATATTGGATGTGGAAAACCCTATTAAGGAGAAAGACAACGCTGTGGTTCTCAAAAGCTTTGAAAGGGAGATAAAATTTGAGAACGTTAATTTCTCTTATGGGAGTGAGCCTGTGCTTAAGGATATAAATCTTACCATTCCAAAAGGGAAGATGATTGCAATTGTGGGCCCATCGGGAGGCGGAAAATCTACTATGGCAGATCTGTTGCCGCGGTTCTACGATATTGTAGATGGCGACATAGCTATTGACGGGCGTAATATAAAGGATTATACTCTTGGATCTCTTATTGCTCAGATGGGTATCGTTACGCAGGAGGCCATTCTGTTTAATGATTCTGTTTACAATAACATTGCTTTTGGTATGGAAAATGTAAGGAGGGAGGATGTTATTGAGGCGGCTAAGATAGCCAATGCTCATGAGTTCATTGTTGGGATGGAGAGGGGATATGACACAAATATCGGAGACAGAGGGGGTAAGTTGTCGGGAGGCCAAAGACAAAGACTTGCAATAGCAAGGGCAGTACTCAAGAATCCCCCTATACTTATTTTGGATGAGGCTACATCTGCATTGGATACAGAGAGCGAGAGGCTTGTTCAAGATGCTCTCACCAATCTTATGAAGAACAGAACCTCCATTGTCATAGCACACAGGTTGTCTACAATACAGTTTGCAGATGAGATTGTTGTGCTTCAGCATGGAGAAATTATAGAAAGAGGTACACATAACCAACTTATAGACAAGGGCGGGTTGTATTCTCACCTTTGCCAATTACAGAATTTTAGTTGAATTAAAATTGCGAATATGATAGAACAATCACTTAGTCAGTTGATAGAGAGTAGTATAAAGGAGCATTGGGATCTCCCTGCCCTTTCAGATTACAAAGGTGTAACATTGCATTATAGGGATTTGGCGAGAAGGATAGAGAAGCTGCATATTATTTTTGAGGAGTGCGGCCTCAGAAGGGGAGACAAGGTTGCGATATGTTCCAGAAACCAGGCAAATTGGGGTGTGGTGTTTCTTGCATGTATAACATACGGTGCTGTTCCGGTTCCAATATTGCATGAGTTCAAGGCCGGCAATATCCATCATATAGTGAACCATTCAGACAGCCGGATTCTTTTCTGCGGAGATGTAATATGGGAGAGCCTTTCACAATCTGAGATGCCTAATCTTGAGGCGATTATTCAGTTAAATGATTTCTCTATGCTGTATGTTAGCAGAGATGAGATAATGTATGCACGCGAGCATCTTAACTATAAGTTTGGGGAGAAGTACCCGTCTCGTTTCTCAAAATCTGATGTCTCTTATTGTCACGATGCGCTTCCCGACAATCTTGCAATGATAAGTTATACATCTGGGACTTCCGGCTTTTCAAAGGGGGTTATGATTCCTCACAGGGCTTTGCTTTCAAATATAGAGTTTGCAAGGGGAGTTCATCCTCAAATCGGCTCCTCTTCTAATGTGGTATCCATGCTCCCGTCTGCGCATATGTACGGGTTTATGTTTGAGTTCCTCTTTGAGATTACAGTTGGCGCTCATGTGCAGTTCCTTACCAGAATCCCCAGCCCAAGAATTATTCTTGAGGCTTTTGATACTATAAAGCCAGATCTGATTATTGCGGTACCGTTGATCATAGAGAAGATATACAAGCAGAAGTTGCAACCTATACTCAACAAAATGAGTGTAAAGGTGTTGCTAAAGGTACCTGTTATAGATCAGAAGATACAGCAGCGCATTAAGGATGAGCTTGTTAAATCTTTTGGTGGAAACTTTAAGGAGATAATCATTGGAGGTGCTCCGTTCAACAAGGAGGCGGATGCTTTCTTCCACAAGATAGGTTTTCCTTATACTATAGGTTATGGCATGACTGAATGTGCTCCTATAATATCGTATGCTCCATGGAAAGAGCTTAAGTTGTATTCTTGCGGGCGTGTTGCCCCTAATATGGAGATAAGGATAGATTCAACGGATCCTGTAAATGTTCCCGGAGAGATTCAGGTCAAAGGGGCTAATGTCATGCTTGGGTATTACAAGAATCCGGAGGCTACGGCTGCATCATTTACAGAGGATGGCTGGATGAAGACAGGCGATATGGGAGTATTGGACAGAGAGGGCTTTCTGTTCATTAAGGGTCGTTGCAAAAGTATGATTCTTGGACCGTCGGGGCAGAATATATATCCGGAGGAGATAGAGAGTGTCATCAATAATATGCCTTACGTTTCGGAGTCTCTTGTTATTGAGGATAACGGCAAACTTGTGGCGCTTGTATATCCGGATATGGACGCGGCTGCGGCAGACGGCATTAACGGAGGTGAAGGTATACAAAAGAAGATGGATGAAATTATTGGACAGGTCAATACAGATATGCCTAACTATTCTAAGATAGCCGAGGTGAGAATCTATCCGGAAGAGTTTGAGAAGACCCCTAAACGGAGTATAAAGAGGTACCTGTACCAGAAATAGACCTGCATTTAAAACATGTTCTAAGCATCGGTTAATTTAAAAAAGGTTATGATGAACAGTGACAAACAGTCTCAATTTGATAAGAGTTATCTTAAGATGGCCTCTATATGGGCAGATAACTCCTATTGTAACAGGCGTAAGGTTGGCGCCTTAATAGTAAAGGACAGGATGATCATTTCTGATGGTTACAACGGTACCCCTTGCGGCTTTGACAATGTTTGCGAGGATGAGCACGGTTTTACATATCCCTATGTTCTTCATGCCGAGGCTAATGCTATAACGAAAGTAGCCAAATCCAACAACAGCTCCAATGGGGCAACATTGTATGTTACTGCGGCTCCGTGTCTTGAATGTGCGAAACTGATTATTCAAGCCGGAATAGTAAGGTTGGTTTACAGAGATGATTATAGAATTATGGATGGAATAGAACTCCTGCAGAGGGCCGGAATAGAGGTTGTAAGGATACCTGCAGAGGAGTTGGATAAATAAGAGATATAGTTAGTTATGGGTAATTTGTTGGCTGGTAAATGGCAAAAATATCTGCTTATAGTATTGGTGATACTATTGGGCTTGAGAATTTGTAATATTTTTTTGCCGGGAAGCAAGAAAATAGATGTTGGAAATCATAAATGGGACAAACTCCTTGTTATTTTGGATGAGATTGAGAAGAACTATGTGGATTCAATTAATTACAAGGATCTTGTTGAGAAATCTCTTCCGTATATAATGGAGAACCTCGATCCTCATTCGACATATCTTCCTCCGGCAGATCTTGAGAAGGCAGAGGGGGAGCTTGTTGGTAATTTCAGCGGTATTGGGGTGCAGTTCAATGTCCCTAATGATACTGCTGTAATAATTAATGTTATCCCCGGAGGGCCCTCTGAGAGGGTGGGTATCTTGTCGGGAGACAGAATAGTAAAGGTAAACGGTGAGAATGTGGCAGGTGTAAATTTTCCGCAGGATTCTCTTATCAAGAGGCTTAGAGGGCAGAGGGGGACAACTGTGCAGATGGATATAAAGAGGGGAGAGGAGATTGTGCCGTTCACGGTAAGGCGCGATGTAATTCCTGTGAACAGCGTAGATGCCGCATTTATGGTTAATGACACGCTTGCGTATGTAAAGTTGTCCAAGTTTACAAGGACAAGTTACAAGGAGTTTGTTGAAAGGGTAATTCCTTTGAGGGAAAAGTGGATGAATTCGCTTGTTTTTGATTTGAGGGAAAATACCGGAGGCTATTTTGACCAGGCTCTTCTGCTTGCAAATGAGTTCCTTAATAAAGGAGACCTTATTGTATATATGGAGGGCAAGCACAGGCCAAGGCAGGATTTTCACGCAGACGGAACCGGTAAGCTAAAGGATATAGCGCTGTATATACTTATAGATGAGGGATCTGCCTCTTCTTCTGAGATTTTTGCCGGTGCAATGCAGGATAACGACAGGGCCACCATACTTGGAAGAAGGTCATACGGAAAGGGGCTTGTGCAGGAACCTGTATATTTTAATGACGGTTCCGGTATCAGGCTTACAGTTGCCCGCTTCTATTCTCCTACCGGACGTTGTATTCAGAAACCGTATGGAGAGGATTACCGGTATGATATAATTGAGCGTTACAGGCATGGGGAGATGATGGTTGCAGATAGTATAAAGATAAATGATTCTCTCAGATACGAGACTCCAAAGGGGAAAGTGGTGTATGGTGGCGGCGGTATTGTTCCCGATATTTTTGTCCCTATAGATACAACAGGCGTAACCAAGTTTATGATAGACGGAAACAGAAAGAGCCTTATTGTTAAATACAGCATAAAACTTGCGGATATTTACAGGGCGCAGCTAAGAGAGATTAAAACAGTTGAACAGCTTGACGCATTGTTGAATAAGATGAATTTAGAAAAAGGTTATCTTGAGTATGCAGCCGCAAACGGGGTTGTCCCTGCTCCAGGAGAGTGGGAAAAGTCTGAGTTTGTTGTAATTACGCAGCTTAAAGGGCTTATGGGGAGGAATACTCAGTTAGACGATGATGCCTTTTATCCGTACATTCTAAAGATAGACAACGCAATGTATCCTATAACGGGAAAACCTATTCAAAGAAATTAACTTACAAATAATTTATAAAATGAAAAAAATTGGTATTGCATCTGACCACGCCGGTTACGAGATGAAAGAGTATATAAAGGAATTTCTTACCAAGCAGGAGTATGAGGTAAAGGATTTTGGAACGCATTCTACAGAGAGTATGGACTATCCAGATGTTGCGCACCCTTTGGCTTTGGCTATTGAAAGTGGGGAGATCCCAATGGGAATAGCTTTGTGCGGCAGCGGTAACGGTATAAGCATGACTCTTAACAAGCATAAAGGGATAAGGGCCGCCCTTTGCTGGAATACAGAGCTTGCTGCTTTGGCAAGACAGCATAACGATGCAAATGTGCTCTCTCTTCCTGCAAGGTTCATCTCAAACGAACAGGCAAAGGAGATTGTCGAGAGCTATCTGTCTGCTAAATTTGAGGGAGGAAGGCATTTGAGGAGAGTTGAAAAGATTTCTCGCTGGTAGTACTTACTGTAGCCAAAGATATGACAGAATGTAAATCCCCTTTTGTTGTAAAAAGGAGGGATATTGGTTTCTATGCCAATAATCCGTTAGACAACAACATAGATGATTATCCATGCGGTATTGTTTTGAGCATAGATAAACCGTACCGCTGGACCTCTGCAGATGTAGTGCGCAAGATTAAGTTTTCGGCACAGCGTTTCTTTCATAAAAAGAATATAAAGGTTGGGCACGCCGGTACATTGGATCCGCTCGCTACAGGTGTGCTTTTGGTATGTTTGGGCAAGGCAACCAAGATGGCAGAGGCTCTGCAGGCCCGGCGAAAGGAGTATATAGCAACGGTAAGGGTTGGTGCCACCACCCCCTGCTTTGATTTGGAAAAGGAGATAGATGCAGTTTTTCCATACGAACATATTACAAGGGAGGCTGTAATGGAGGCAATTGGTAAAATGACAGGTGAGCAGGAGCAGATTCCGCCCATGTTTTCTGCAAAACTGATAGATGGCAAGCGAGCATACGAGATGGCAAGAGCCGGCAAGGAGGTAGAGATGAAGGCTTCTGTGATTACCATTTACGGAATAGAGCTTTTGGATTTTAATCTTCCCGACATAAAACTAAGAATCTCCTGCAGTAAGGGGACCTATATACGCTCTTTTGCAAGGGATCTTGGTGTTATGCTTGGAAGCGGAGCGCATCTTGTTGGGTTGCAGAGGAGTGTCTCCGGTAGCTTTTGCGTTGAGGATTCCATAACGGTAGATGATGCTTTGGAACTGTTCTCAAAAAAGAATTGAATTTTTTGAAACTTTTATAAATATTTTTCGTATAAGGAATACTTTTTAACGAAAAATTTATAGCATAACATGAAACTCTCACAATTTAATTTTGACCTTAACCCAGAACAGATAGCAAAGTACCCTGCAAAATACAGAGATGAATCTAAACTTATGGTACTGCATAAAGATACCGGCGAGATAGAGCACAAGATATTCAAAGATATTCTTCAGTATGCAGATGAAGGTGACGTATTTGTGTTTAACGACACCAAAGTCTTTCCGGCAAGGCTTAATGGTAATAAGGAGAAGACCGGTGCCGAGATAGAGGTATTCCTGCTGAGGGAGCTTAATAAGGAGCAGAGACTTTGGGATGTGTTGGTAGACCCTGCAAGAAAGATAAGAATAGGAAACAAGCTCTATTTTGGCGATGATGATTCTCTTGTTGCAGAGGTTATTGACAATACCACATCTCGGGGAAGGACATTGAGGTTTCTGTTTGACGGTACATACGATGAGTTTAAGAGTGCTCTATTTGCAGTTGGAGAGATTCCTATTCCCAAATGGATAAGAACTAAACCGGAGGAGATAGATTACGAAAGGTTTCATACGATTTACGCTGCAAATGAGGGTGCTGTTGCAACTCCGGCTGCCGGGTTGCACTTTAGCAGGGAGCTGTTCAAGAGAATGGAGATAAGGGGGATAGATACAGCATTCCTAACATTGCACATGGGACTCGGTCATTTTAGAAGAGTTGATGTTGAGGATCTTTCCAAACATAAGATGGATTCTGAGCAGATGTTCATATCTGAGGAGACTGCAGACAGGGTTAACAAGGCCAAAGAGGAGGGGCACAAAGTTTTTGCAGTTGGTATTACCGTTGTAAGGGCTTTGGAGACACCGGTCACAACTAAGAATGAGGTTAAGCCGTTCAGCGGATGGACGAACAAGTTCATATTCCCGCCTTATAAGTTTGCTGTTCCAAACGCTTTGGTAACGAATTTCCATCTGCCTGCATCTACAATGCTTATGACGGTTGCCTCTTTTGGCGGATTTGACAATGTTATGAATGCGTATGAGGTTGCTCTTAAAGAGGGGTATAAGTTTGGCACATACGGAGATGCCATGCTTATTATCTGATAATTGTGTCTAAATAGTATCTGTTTGACGTATCCTGCGGTTTTAACGGGTAAAATATTGGTTTAAAGGTGTGAGATTTAATATCTTGCGCCTTTATTTTTTTTGTGGTGATGGACAGAATTGATGATAGTGTTACGGAGAATATGCTGGAGCTTGCCTTGGCATCTGCGTTTATCTATAAGCCTAAAGTGGCATTGGCGGTTAAAGAGGAGTTTGCATCTCTAAAGGAGTTCTTTGATTTGTCGGGAAGAGAATTGTTATCTATAAAGGGGGTAACTCAATCCCATGTAGACAAAATAAAATCTGCGGAATATGTGAGGCGTTTCTACGATGAGGTAGAATGGTGCAGGCGGTTTGGAATAGAGGTGGTGAGATATGAGGACTTTCCTCAAAGGCTTAAGGATATTCCGGATCCTCCGTTCTTGCTGTTTTGTAAAGGGAACAGGGAGCTTCTTTATGCCGAGCACAGTATATCTGTTGTGGGGACAAGGTTGGCCACCAATTATGGCAGAGGGGCATGTGATTCCATAGTGCAGTCCATGAGCGGTACTGGGTTAGATGTTGTAATCTGTAGCGGGCTTGCCTATGGCATTGATGCGGCTGCTCATACGGCAGCCATCTCCTACGGCCTTAAGACTGTTGCTGTACTGCCTAACGGATTGGATATGATATATCCTGCGAGTCACAGAGAGCTTGCCGGGGAGATTTTAAGAAAAGGGGGGCTTATTGTAACGGAGTTTTTACGAGAGACGAAACCTGTTAGGGTTAACTTCATAAAACGAAACAGGATCATTGCTGCAATCTCCTCTGCTACTGTTGTTGTTGAGAGCAGGGTGAAGGGTGGCGCAATGCTCACGGCCGAGTTTGCTTTGGGGTATGGAAGAGAGCTGTTTGCTGTTCCGGGAAGGATGGATGATGCTAATTCCTATGGTTGTAACTATTTAATATCTAAGAATGTGGCGATTATTTTAAATACTCCGCAAAAGATGGTGGATGAGCTTGGCTGGGATGCAAAGAAAACTAAGCAGATATCTGAAGTTGAGGGGCAGCTTCCCTTATTTACGGAGGATTCCGGGTTGAAATTAAAAATATTATCTCTGTTGAACAGGCATTCTGCTACTTTAATTGACTATATTTGCAATGCGGCCGGCGCCCCTATAGATATTATTACTGCGGCTCTTGTGGAATTGCAGATGGAGGGGATGATATATTATAAAGATGACGGTTACCTGCTGGCGGAAAAAATATAATTAATAATGAGTAAATATATTGATACCCACATGCATCTCTACGATGAAGCTTTTGATGAAGACAGGGATGCGGTGGTTGCTAAAATGAAAGATGCCGGAGTCGTTCATTGTATTATGCCGGCGATAGATATCTCAACCTCTGCGGCGCAGTTGCAATGCTGCGGGCTGTATGGGGATTATACCTCGTTGGCTTTTGGCCTGCACCCAACCTCTATTAATGCGAGTTGGCGGGATGAATTGGATTTTGTGATTGATCAGATGAAAACAGAGGATATGAGCAGGGTATGTGCGGTAGGGGAGATTGGATTGGATGAGTATTGGAGCAAGGAGTTTTCGGCGCAGCAAAAAAGGGTATTTATGGAGCAGATAAAGCTCGCGGAGGAGTTAGATCTGCCTATGATCATACATTTGAGAGATGCCACGGAATCTCTGTTTGAAGTCTTTGAAAATATGAAAGGGGTTAGAATGCGTGGGGTGTTCCATGCCTTCTCAGGCAGTTACGAGATGTACGAGAGGATTAACAGATACGGGGATTTCCTCGTTGGAATAGGGGGTGTTGTAACATTTAAGAATGCTCAGGTAGCAAAGGCTCTTGAGAGAATCCCTATAGACAGGATAGTGTATGAGACAGATTCTCCTTACCTCTCTCCCGTGCCATTCAGAGGAAAAAGAAATGACAGTAGCAATATCCTATACATATCGCATAAGGTTGCCGAGATAAAGATGATGGATGAGGATATCCTTGCGCAAAAAGTAATGGAGACCACAAAGAATTGGTTTAATCTTTAATATAGATTTTATGATAAATACAAGAAAACTTCTTTTAGTATATACAGGTGGAACAATAGGTATGAAGCAAGACCCCGATTCGCTTGCTCTCAAACCGTTTAATTTTGACCAGATAGAGAGTGAGGTGCCGGAGCTTAGAAAGTTTGGATACCATATAGATACAATATCTTTTGATCCTTTAATAGATTCATCTGATGTTGAACCTGCTTTTTGGGTGAAACTTGCAAAGGTATTAGAGGAGAACTACTACACTTATGATGGCTTTGTGATCTTGCACGGTACGGATACAATGTCATACACAGCATCTGCCCTGAGTTTTATGTTAGAAGGATTGGCTAAACCTGTTATTCTAACCGGAAGCCAGCTGCCTATAGGTGTTTTAAGGACAGACGGGAAGGAGAACCTCATCTCCTCGGTTGAGATTGCGGCGGCGGTTAAAGAGGATGGTACACCGTATGCTCCGGAGGTCTGTATATATTTTGAAAACCAACTGTTTAGGGGAAACAGGACAACAAAATACAATGCAGAGAACTTTAGAGCATTCCGTTCTGCCAACTATCCGCCGTTGGCGGAGGCCGGAATACATATAAAATATAATAAATCTTTAATAAGGTACCCTGCAATAGATACGGAACTTAAAGTTCACACACGTTTGGATACTAATGTTGCGGCAATAAGGATATTTCCCGGAATTATGCACCAGGTAATGGATTCGGTTATAGAGACGCCTGGCCTGAGGGCACTTATCTTGGAAACTTTCGGCTCCGGAAACGCTCCTACAAAAAGCTGGTTCCTTAATACGGTTGACAAAGCATTAAAAAATGGAATCATTGTTTTGAATGTTACGCAATGTCTTGCCGGAAGTGTTGATATGGATGCGTATGCAACAGGTTTGGAGCTTAAGCGTATGGGGGTGATAAGTGGGCATGACAGCACGTATGAGGCTGCTCTTGCAAAACTTTTTTATCTATTAGGTAAATATACAAATAATGAGATAGTTAAGAGCTTGTTAAGCAAAAATTTACGCGGCGAAGTTACCTTATAATTGCATTTTATTGTTCATTATTGATTTTTTTTGCGTAAATTGCGCTGATTTTGGTGAGAGAACTATTTACTAATTTAAATACATTGTTTAATATTTTTAATCATTCAAAAATTTTATGAAAAAATTTTGTATGTTTCTAGCAGTGTTTGGCCTTGTTGCTCTAACTGCTACTTACGCATTTGGTCAGGAAATGTCTGCTCAGGACCTTCTGAACGGTCAGTCAGATGTACCTGTTTATCAGCAATTGAAAGAGAAATTCATTGAGGGTGGTGCAGGTTTCATGGCATCAGTTCTTATCTGTCTTATCTTGGGTCTTGCTGTTGCAATTGAGAGAATTATCTATTTAACTCTTTCAACTACAAACACTCAGAAACTTCTTGCAAAAGTTGAGGATGCTCTTAAAAATGGTGGCGTAGAGGCTGCTAAAGAGGTTTGCAGAAACACAAGAGGTCCTGTTGCTTCTATCTTCTACCAGGGTCTTAGCCGTATGGATGAGGGTATGGAGGTTGTTGAGAAATCAGTTGTTTCTTACGGTTCAGTTCAGATGAGCCAGCTTGAGAACGGTATTTCTTGGATCCAGTTGTTCATTGCTATTGCTCCTATGTTAGGATTCTTGGGAACAGTTATCGGTATGGTTGGCGCATTCGATGCTATCCAGGCTGCAGGTGATATCTCTCCAACAGTTGTTGCAGGTGGTATTAAAGTTGCGTTGATTACTACAATCGGTGGTTTGATAGTAGCTATTATTCTTCAGATGTTCTTTAACTACATCATCTCTAAGATTGATTCAATCGTTGTTTCAATGGAGGAGGCTTCTATCTCTCTAATCGATTTGTTAGTAAAATATAAAAAATAATTCCAGAATATGTCTAAAATCTTAAAATATGTATTGGCACTGTTGATGATCATCACAGCTGTTATTATCGTAGTGTTCTTCACTATGGGTGATGACGCGCTGTCTGAGACAACAGTTCCTTTGATGCTGAATTGGTCAATTATCCTTTTAGTTGTCGCAATTATTTCAGCAGTTATCCTTCCTCTGTTTTTCCCTTCAGGAAAAGGTGGAAAGAAGACTTTGATGTCTCTTGGCATTATGGTAGTTTTGTGTGTTATTTCATACGTATGCGCATCTGACGTTATTCCTGAGCGTATAGCAGATCTTACAGACGCTACTACAATGAAGCTGACAGACGCAGGATTGATTTTAACCTGTATTTTGACAGTAGTTGCAATATTGTCAATTGTTGGTGGTGCTTTAATTAACGCATTTAAAAAGTAATAGAATATGGCTTCAAAGAAAACCCCGGAAGTAAATGCGAGTTCGACCGCCGATATTGCATTCCTTTTGTTGGTCTTCTTCCTGGTAACAACTACCATGGATGTTGATAAAGGTATTTCACGTCGTTTGCCTCCTATGCCGGATGAGAACCAGAAAGTGGAAGATCAGAAGATTAACAAGAGAAATATCGTTATAGTTAGAATTAACCAGAGCGATAGAATATTTGTCGGTAGCGGCCCTGTAGATATTTCCGAGCTTAAAGATAGAATAGTGGAGTTCATTACAAACCCTAGTGGTGATCCTAACCTTCCAGAGAAGGAGATGACTCAGATTGAGGGCATTGGTGAATATCCTGTATCTAAAGGCGTGGTTTCTCTTCAGAATGACCGTGGAACAAGTTATAGCAAGTATATTGCAGTTCAGAATGAGATTGTAAGAGCTTTTAATGAGATTCGTGATAATTTCTCTGAGATCCAGTTTGGTAAGAAATATAACAAACTAACAGAGGATCAGCAGGCTGCAGTAAGAAAGGCTATTCCACAGAACATTTCGGAAGCCGAGCCTAAAGATGTAAGTAAGAAAAAATAATAAAGGAGAATAGAGATGGCTACATTCAAAAGAAACGGTAAAAAAGAATTGCAGGCAATTAGTACAGCCTCACTTCCGGATATAGTTTTCATGCTGTTGTTCTTCTTTATGGTGTCTACCTCTATGAGAGATACCGAAAAGTTGGTAACTGTTAAGCTCCCGGAGGCTACAGAAACAGCTAAATTGGAAAGGAAAGACCTTTCTGCTTACATTAATGTTGGAACACCTGTCAAATACAAACAGGCTGAATTTGGTACAGATGCCAGAATACAGCTTAACGATTCGTTTAAGACAGTTGATGATATCAGAGACTTTGTTGCATCTGAGCGTGAGACTTTGAGCGAAGCTGACCGTCAGTTCATGACAGTTTCAATCAAGGCAGACGAGAACGTAAGAATGGGTATCATATCAGATATCAAACAGGAGCTAAGACGTTGTTCTGCTCTTAAGATTATGTACTCTGCCAGAACAGTTTCAAAACTTGGTGCTGAATAATCTTTGATGATTATATACTTTAAGGCGGCTCGGTGAAAATCGAGCCGCTTTTTATTTTAGAACGTTGCAAAATATTGTATCTTTGGGCTTGGAATGCAGTAGCGTATTTACTGTCGCAATATATTTAATAATAAAATATAATAACTGATATATTTTAGTATGAAACGTCTGAATTTCTTTAAAAAAACGGCTGTTCTGGTTATGGCTGGTGCAGTTGGATTTTCTATGTTTTTTTCTTCAATTAATGTTTACGCAGCTGATAATACAAATAATGAAAAGAGACCAAAATATGTCTTTTACTTTATAGGTGATGGAATGGGGTTCTCCCATATTGCGTTAACAGAGGCATATTTAGCTACCGAGAAGGGGTCTGTTCCCGGGAGCGTATCATTAGGTTTTACACAGTTCCCTGTTATGGGTATGGCTACAACGTATTCGGCAAGCAATATGATTACCTGCTCATCTGCAGCCGGAACGGCTCTTTCTACCGGGTTTAAAACAAAGAACCATATGTTGGGGATGAACCCGGATACTATTGCATTGGAGAGTATATCATATAAAATTCATAGAGCAGGGTATAAAGTTGGTATCATGACATCTGTTACCATAGATCACGCTACACCTGCATCTTTTTACGGGCACTCTCCAAAGAGAAGCGACTACTATTCAATTGCAAGAGAATTGCCTTTAACCGGTTTTGAATTTTTTGGTGGCGGCGGATTTGAAGGAGCTAAAGATAAACGTAATACAGATAATTCGATATATAAATCTGTAGAGGATAATGGTTATACGATTGCTTACGGGTTGGAAGATTATAAATCAAAGAAAGATAATGCAGAGAGGTTAATTCTGTTCCAAGAACAGGCGAGAGCAAATGAGGTTCTTAGGACAAATTGGGAGCGCGATAACAACGCCCTTACCCTGCCTCAGGTAGTCTCTTCCGCAATTGAATTTTTGGATAATGATAAAGGTTTCTTCATTATGGCAGAGGGAGGTCAGATAGATTGGGCTGCCCATTCAAATGATATTCCGGGTACCATATTTGAAACCATAGATTTTGATAATGCCATAAAGGTTGCATATGACTTTTATCTTAAACATCCTAATGAAACATTAATTGTTGTAACTGCAGACCATGAAACCGGTGGAGTTACATTAGGAAAGACTAAAGGCTATGTTTTTGACCTAACTCCCGTTCTAGATGGAAGAAAGGCTCATTTGGCAAAAATCAACGGTGAAAAGGTTGAAATTGCAGGGGCTTCAGACAAAGAAAGCGGAAGGACAGTTGATAATTATATGAGCGGAATTACAAATGATTCTCTATCTGTAATTACAAAGATAGGCTGGACAACCACAAGCCATACCGGAGGTGCTGTTCCTGTGTTTGCTATTGGTGTAGGTGCAGAGAATTTTGCAGGCAGAATAAACAATACAGATATACCAAAGAGAATATGTAAGATTATGGGTGTCCCTTTTGCAAATAAGGTAGATTGGTATTACGGAAGGATGGCAGAATTTAAAAGAGAGAAGACTATCTGCTCAAAGGATATTGTGTTCTTGGGGAATAGTATAACATACGGAGCAAGAGACATTGCGCAATATTTTCCAAAAGCTGCAAAGAGTTTGGCTACCAAAGGGGGAAGAATGGTTAATAGAGGCATTGTGGGGGAGAGTACAAAACACTTTTATGAAAGATTGGATGAGATTTTGATTGGCAAACCTGCCAAGCTGTTCATTATGGGAGGTATAAACGATCTTGCCGGAGGGGCAACGGGGGAGGAGATATGCGGCAGATTGGAGAAGATAGTAAAGGCTGTTAAAGAGTCCTCTCCAAAAACAAAAATCTATATAGAGAGCCTGCTGCCTGTAAATGAAAGCTTTAAAGTATACAAGAGCCTTAGCGGCAAGACCGCAGAGGTTGCCAAGGTAAATGCTTTAATAGAGAAGATGGCAAAAACGGAAAAGATACAGTATATAAATCTTTATCCTTATTTCCTTGAGAGCGGAACGGAGAACCTTAACCCACAGATAACGAAAGATGGCTTACATCTTACAAAAGAGGGTTATGCTATATGGGCTTCGGAGCTTGCCAAGTATGTAAAATAAACTGCAAACCTAAAGCAGAACAGCAAACTTGCTTGCATGTTATGCTTTAGGTGCAGCGTTTATTGTAGCTTTCTAAAATAAAATAGTTATTTATAGATATTAATTCTGCACATTATGCAGGTATAAACAGTTTAATGATGGTTACGAGAGAAAGAATAGTACATCTATTAGCGCAGGAACCCGGAAAAGAGGTTGTTGCCAAAGGTTGGGTAAGAACCAAACGTGGAAACAAGAATGTCTCATTTATTGCTTTGAATGATGGCTCTACAGTTAATAATATACAGATAGTATGTGATGCCAATGTAATCTCGGAAGAGGTAATGAAGGATATTACAACAGGTGCCTGCATTGCCGTTAAGGGCGAATTGGTAAAGTCTATGGGAAAAGGCCAGAATGTGGAGATACAGGCCAAAGAGATAGAGGTATACGGAACAGCTGATCCTAACAGCTATCCGCTGCAGAAAAAGGGGCATACTGTTGAATTCCTTAGAGAGATAGCTCATTTAAGACCAAGGACAAATACATTTGGAGCCGTTCTTAGAATAAGACACGCAATGGCTTTTGCTATTCATAAATATTTTAATGACAAAGGTTTCTATTATCTGCATACCCCGCTTATTACAGCTTCTGACTGTGAAGGTGCGGGTGCTATGTTCCAGGTGACCACATTAGATTTGAACAATGTTCCAAAGAATGAGGAGGGTAAAGTTGATTATACCCAGGATTTCTTTGGCCGTCAGACATCATTGACTGTGAGCGGACAGTTGGAGGGTGAACTTGGGGCAATGGCTCTTGGCCAGATATATACCTTTGGGCCTACATTCAGAGCGGAAAACTCAAATACCCCAAGACATTTGGCGGAGTTCTGGATGATAGAGCCTGAGATGGCATTCTACGAGATAGAGGACAATATGGATCTTGCAGAGGACTTTATAAAGAGTTTGGTGCAGTATGCTTTGGATAACTGCGCTGATGATCTTCAGTTCCTTAACAATATGTATGATAACGAACTTATAGAGAGATTAAAGGGGGTTGTAAATACTAAATTTGTACGTTTGCCTTATACGGAGGGTGTTAAAATTCTTAAGGAGAGCGGTGTTAAGTTTGAGTATCCTGTGGATTGGGGTGTAGATCTTCAAAGTGAGCATGAAAGGTATCTTGTAGAGAAACACTTTAAAAAACCTGTTATCCTTACAGATTATCCAAAGGAAATAAAGGCTTTCTACATGAAACAGAACGATGACGGTAAGACAGTTAGGGCAATGGATGTTCTCTTTCCTAAGATTGGAGAGATTATAGGTGGATCTCAGAGAGAGGAGAGCTTGGAGAAATTGGAGAAGAGAATAGCAGAATTGAATATGGACACCAAGAACTTATGGTGGTATCTCGATACAAGAAGGTTTGGCAGTGCCCCTCATAGTGGCTTTGGACTTGGCTTTGAAAGATTGTTGCTGTTTGTTACTGGTATGGCAAACATTAGAGATGTAATCCCATTCCCAAGAACACCTAAATCTGCAGATTTTTAAAAATTGGCAAACAGACGCCTCAGCAAAACTACAATGAGTGATGCGGGGCGTTTTTATATAGACACTAAACTAAAAAAACTTATGTTAATCATAGGAATAGCAGGTGGTACCGGCTCCGGCAAGACCACAGTTGTAAAAAAACTTACAACTCTTTTAAATAAACAGGAGGATGTTGTGGTAATTCCGCAGGATTCCTACTATAAGGATAACAGTCATCTTACACCGGAGGAGAAGGCGGTACAGAATTTTGATCATCCCGATTCAATAGATTTTGAACTGCTTATACAGCATATTAAAGATCTTAAGAATGGCAAGGATGTGGAGCAACCTGTCTATTCATATATTACCTGTTCCCGCTCTACAACGGAAACTGTGCATGTAAAGCCTGCGCACATTATTATTGTAGAGGGTATTCTTATATTCACCAACGCCAAGTTGAGAAAGCTCCTGGATATAATGGTATTTGTTGATGCTGATGCAGATGACAGGCTTGCCAGAGTTATCCAAAGGGATACCGTTGAAAGGGGAAAGAATATTGAACAGGTGCTTACCCGCTATGAGCAGACAGTAAAGCCTATGCACCTGCAGTTTATTGAGCCGAGCAAGAGGTATGCAGATATAATTGTGCCTCAAGGTGGCCATAACAAGGTAGCTATTGATATATTAAAGGCAACCATTGAGAAGGCTTTGCAGATGAAGGCGGAGGGTAAGAATATAAATAGATAAAGAGAATTTGGAATGAAAAAGGAGAGACCATTAGAGGAAAACAGGGGGAAAAGGGTAGGGCTTATGTGCACTATCATTTTTCACCTTGTTGTACTTATAGTTTTCCTGCTTTATTCTATTAATGCCGTTGTTGCAGACGGGAATACATTCATGCTTGATTTCAGCAAACAGGAACAGTTGGAGCAAGAGATAAAACAGCAGGAGCTTAAGGAGTCTGTTGCCAAAGAGCTGGATGATATTCTAAGCGGGAGACAACCCTCCCAAACCTATAGAAATGTGGCTGTTGACAGAAGCTCCAAGAGTAACAGGCATTTAAAAGACGACCGTTTTAAGAACCCTAATCAAGTGTATGACGAGGCAAGAGAGCTGCAAAAAAAGTTGGATGCCTCTAAAAAAGAGGCTCTTGCCCAACAGGGTACAGATGATGTGCCCTCTAACAGTAGCAGTAAAGAGGTTAAATCTGAAACATACAAAGGTCCATCTATACTGTCATACAAGTTAGATGGGAGAAAGAAGGCATACCTTCCTGTTCCGGCATATAAGGCTATTGGTGGTGGGGATGTTACAGTTAGGATAGTTGTTAACAGAAGGGGATATGTAATCTCTGCGCAGATAGTTGAGGCTGTTTCAACACCGGATTCTGCCATACGGGAGTACGCCCTGCTGGCGGCAAAGAAAAGCCGTTTCGCAGCCAGCGCCACCGCTCCTGAAAAACAGGTTGGCGAGATTGTATACAGGTTCATAGCACAATAATGTAAACAGACATTTTGTTTTTGCAATACGCGAGAATAGTACAGGGGTGTTGTTGTTGATAGGTAAAATAGCAAAGCTATTTTTTCTTTTTGTTACTTTTTAGGTAGTAGTTGCCGTCTTTGCCTTTCTTGTACTCCTTGCCTCTGCCAATGGATTTAAGGTAGGAGATATACTGCTGGTCTGTCATGATTTTCTTAAAAGCAGCCAATGTTGTATCTATCCAGCGGTCTCGTACTGTGGTATATGATTTGGGATCCTGCATGCCCCTCTGTTGCAGTTTTTCCATATCCTCCTTTAGTCTGGAGTAATTATATTGTAGGACAGAGTCTACGTAAAATACCTGTGTGGGATTGAGCTTAAGCTCTTTCTCCAATCTTTCCGCTTCGAGAGATGCCATCTCCTCCGGAGTTTTCTCTTTTGGTTGCTCTTGAGCATAAGATTGCTTTGGAATAAGCACAATTGCCAATAGTATCAGCGCAAAAATGTAAATTGTCTTTGAGATGTTTTGTCTTACAGTCATTTTTTCTATATTTGTATATTTCCGCTAAATTAGAAAAAATATATTTAATATGAGAATTATTTCAAAAACGATTTTTGTTCTTACGCTGCTTATGGCAGCTGCTATAAGCTCCTGGGCATGTTCAAACGTGCTTGTAACTAAAGGTGCTTCTAAAGACGGTTCTGTTATGGTAACCTATTCTGCAGACTCACACCAACTTTACGGCGCACTTTACCATGTTCCCGGAGGTATCTGGCCAAAAGGCTCTATGTTAAAGGTCTGGGAGTGGGATTCCGGCAGGTATATGGGAGAGATTCAGCAGATAGAGAGAACCTATTCAACAATGGGCAATATGAACGAGCATCAGCTCATCATTACGGAGACAACCTTTGGAGGCCGTAGCGAGCTTGTAGATACAACCGGTATAATGGATTATGGTTCACTTATTTATATTACCCTTCAACGCGCAAAGACAGCAAGAGAGGCTATTAATGTAATAGCAGACCTTATGGCAACATATGGTTATGCGTCGGGAGGAGAAACATTCTCAATAGCAGACAAGGATGAGGTTTGGGTTATGGAGATTATTGGCAGAGGTACAAAACTTAATAAAAAGGGTGTTAATGTAAACAAAGGGGCAAACTGGGTTGCAATAAGAATCCCCGACGGCTATATAAGCGCTCATGCCAACCAGAGCAGAATAACAAATTTCCCTCTAAACGACCCTGAAAACTGCCTGTACGAGAAAAATACCATAAACTTTGCAAGAGAGGCGGGCTACTTTACCGGGTCAGATGAGGAGTTCAGTTTCTGCGATGCGTATGCCCCTGCAGATTATAGTGCTCTAAGAGGTTGTGAGGCAAGAGTATGGAGTGCATTCAACATCCTTGGCAAAGGGATGATTGGAGACAAGCCTGCAGTGGATTACTTTGACTTTGCGAGCGGTGCCAATCCAAACAACAAGATGCCGCTCTACATTAAACCTGCTGAGAAACTTACACTTAAACAGGTTGCAGATGTTATGAGAGACCATTACGAGGATACCCCTCTTGATATGCGCAAAGATATTGGTGCCGGTGGATTTGAGCTTCCGTACAGATGGCGTCCAATGACCTTTGAGGTTGATGGAAAGACATATATGAATGAGAGAGCTATTGCAACGCAGCAGACTGGTTTCTGGATGTTAGGGCAGGCAAGGAATTGGCTTCCCGACGAAATAGGTGGAATTATCTGGTTTGGTGTTGATGATGCCGCTACATCCTGCCTTACCCCAATATACACCTCATCTGTAAGGGTACCTCTATGCTTAAGGGAGGGCAATGGCGATATGCTAACCTACTCACCGACATCCGCTTTCTGGCTGTTTAACAGAGTCGCTCAGTTTGCATATCTGCGTTATAACCTTATAGCTCCCGAGGTTCAGGCCGCAGCAAATGATCACGAGAGCGGAGCACAGCAGATTGTAAGCACCATAGACAAGGAGGCGCAGCGTATATACAAAGAGAACCCTGCAAAGGTTAAGGAGTATCTTACAGAGTGGTCCGAGATGATTGCGGACAGGATGTTCAAGAAATGGCAGGAGTTGGATACATACCTGTTGGTAAAATATATGGACGGCAATGTCAAGAAGCAGAACCCCGATGGCAGTTTCATGTACGACAAATATGGAAGAGGTATTCCTGCTTCACCGGATTGGCCAGGCTATTCTAATCACTGGAAAGAGAATGTAGTGAAGGATGCCGGCGAGAGATTGGAGGTTAAGAAGATAGAGGTGACGAAATAGTAGGAGTGAGATAGTAAAAGAAATACAACGTCTTATATCTTATAGAAGTGCGGTTTACGATCTTTGTAATATGCAAGGTGAGTGAAACCGCACTTTTTTACTACCTCTGCATAAAATTCAAAAGACTCTCCCAATCTAAACGCATCGTGCGCATCCGAGCCAAAGCTGAGCGCCTCTCCGCCTAACTCTTTAAAACGCTTTAAGATATTAAGATCTAAAACAGGTGTGCCGCCAAAACGCTCTCTGTAGGTGTTTGTATTAATCTCCAGCGCTTTGCCGCTCTCAGCCAAAAACTTGAGTAGCGGTTCCATATAGTCTCCAAACTCAGCTAATGTTATACTCCTGCACGGATAGTTCCTATAGCGGGTTATGTAGTCGTAATGCCCCAAAATATCAAAATCCCTGTACTCGAAAGCCGTTTTGCAGATAGCCTCCAAGGCACCGCTGTATGCCCTTTTATAGTCCTTCCCCTCATAGTAGGTCTGCATGTATGGATCCAAATGTTCCACAAAATGAACAGACCCGATAACCACATCAAAATCAAAACCTTTCACATATTCGCGTATCTTGCCAAGACTGCCTGGCTGCAAACCAACTTCAATCCCTTTAAAGACTTGTAGTTTAGTTATTTCCGCTTCCCGACAAACCACTCTTTGGCTACTCTCATGGAGCAGGTGGCTGCAATGCTCTATCTCCTGTTGCTGCTGCGCAATGGAGAATTTGAACTCATTATCCCTTGCCGGGGCATCAAGGTCTAAATGGTCTGTAAAGGCAATGCCGCTCAGACCATGCGATACGGCGTATGCGATGCTCTCCTCTACGGTTGTCCTGGCATCTGGAGAGAATGTGCTATGGGTATGATTGTCAAAAAACATTTAGAGTAATGCAATAAGGTTAGTAATCTTAAAAAAATAACTTGGTTATCTTTAATTGTCTTTTCGTACTGCTAAATCTTTACCAACTTATTTTTTAACGCTTACTTAAAACAGCTTCTTAATTCCTGAGTCTGCAGATCTTCCAGCTCTCACCCTCCTTTACAAAAAGCATGGAACCATCTATCGGGAAGCTCTCCCCAATAATTGAGTATGAGACGCTAAGGGTGTCTGATTTGCCAACCTTCTCAGGTTCTCCTATATTGAATGTTAGTTTTGATGCTCTCTCTTTGATTGAAGAGGTTATGGCATCGGGCAGAGTGCCAAACTGTTCTGTGGCCTCATTGAGCATCTTGCTGTACTCTTGTGTACAATACTCAGATGCCTTGGCGTAATCTGTTGTGAGATATGATTCTATAAATGAGCCCGCTGCCTCTTTTACTTCGCTGTTGTTACTGCAGGAACAAAAAAAGGCAAGGGAAGATATGATAATTGCTATATGTCTCATAATCCAAAATATTTATTGAAAATAGTTGCCGGTTGCAGCCAATTTGCCTAAACCTTCTGATTCGTCTGCAAAATTAACAAATCTACTCAAGGGTTACAACAGTGATTCCGCTGCCACCGTATCTTATGTCCTCATCTTTGCAGGATACGACACCGGGCATTGTGAGTAGAAACTTGCGTACCTCCTCCTTTAGTATGCCGTTCCCTTTTCCGTGAAGTATCTTTACCTCAGACGAGCCTACCATAAGGGCATCGTCTATGAATCTTGTGGCGGAGTCTATAGCTTCGTCCAAACGTTGTCCGCGAATATCTATCTGTGGCTTGAAGTTGAGTTTGCGCTCGTTTATGGAGTCGCTTATAATATTGCTGCTTTTAAAGGTAACTTTGCCGGCAGCTTTTAGTTTACCTGTAAATTCGTTGTTGGAGATAGGCTCTACTCCGCTTATGCTTACCTTGCTTATGATGCTGCCTACCGCCACATTTACCCAGTTTTTCCCAATAGTAAGTATCTCGCCAACCATACCGTTGTCTTTAATGCGTACCTTGTCTCCAATATCCAATCCTGCCTTTTTCTCCTCCATTACATTTGGAGATATAGCGTTGGATGTAGCACCGTTTGTGGTATTGGCTGCGGTGTTTGTTGCAGCGGAACTGTTGTCTATGCTGCCTGCAGATTCCGCCCTGCTCTTTTCGCCTCTTGCCTTGCGCTCCTCCTTGCGTTTCTTGCGCTCTATGAGCCTGTTCATCTGTGCTTCAATCTTCTTGTCTGTCTCCGAGGCGTTGATCTCATTCAAGGATTCCTTAAATTCACCAAGACTCTTTCTGGCAATGATTGTCTGCTCCCTTTGAGCCTGAGCCTCCTTTATCTCCTTAATTGTCTGCTCTATGCGTTTGTTAGCCTCCGCTATAAGCTCCTGAGCCTCTCTTTTTGCCTCCTCTATAATGGATTTCTTGTTCTTCTGTATCTCTACAAGCTCCTTTTGGTATCTCTCCGTTACCCCCTCCAATGTCTTGTCTGTGATCTTTATCCTTTGCAGCTTCTCATCAAGGGCACGTTTGTTCTTTGATATCTTTCTAAGCTGCCGCTCAAGGTCTACAAAGCCGTTGCCCGCAATCTCTTGAGCCTCCTTGATGATTTTGTCGGGAAGCCCAATCTTTCTTGCAAGTTCAAAGGCAAATGAGTTGCCGGGGAGTCCAATTTCTAAGTTGAACAGAGGCATTATCTTGCCAACATCAAACAGCATGGCTCCGTTTATTGCTCCGTTTTTACCGCCACTCTTCTCCTTGCCGCTTGCCGGATCTTTGTCTCCATCTTTCACCATGTTTCTTGCTCCGCCGACAATATTCTGAGCGTAATATTTAAGGTTGGTGTAGTGAGTGGTTATTACTCCGTAAACCCCTTTGCTGTCTATCTCCCGCAGAATGGCCTCTGCGATTGCTCCGCCGGCTGTTGGTTCTGTGCCGGAGCCAAACTCATCTATGAGTACAAGAGATTCTTTGTCTGCCCACTGGAGCATCTCCTTCATGTTGGTGAGATGGGAGCTATATGTACTAAGGTCATTTTCAAGTGATTGCTCGTCGCCAATATCAATGAACATCTCTTTGAATATTCGTAGTTCGCTGGTTTCTGCGGCCGGTATAAGCAGACCCCACTGGAACATGTACTGCAGTAGCCCTGTTGTTTTAAGGCAGACAGATTTTCCTCCCGCATTCGGGCCGGAAATAATAAGAATATGCTTTGTTGGAGTTAGCGTGAGATTGAGTGGCACTATAGGTTTGCCCTCCCTCTTTAGTGCAGCCTCCAACAGCGGGTGTCTTGCTCTTACGAGTTTTAGCTCGTTGTCCTGAGATATGATTGGCATTCCGGCCTCCATGTCTAAAGCTACCTTTGCCTTTGCCAACAGAAAGTCTATCTCCCCAACAAACCGTGAGCCCATAAGAAGCTCCGGTATAAACGGCCTTACAAAATCTGAGAACTCTGCAAGGATGCGTGCAATCTCTCTCTGCTGTGCAAAATAGAGCTCCCTTACCTCGTTGTTCAGTTCCACTACTTCGGCAGGTTCTATATAAACGGTCTTGCCGGTGGCGCTTTCGTCATATACATACCCGGGCAACCGTCTCTTGGCTCCTGCATCAACAGGAATAAGTATTTTGCCCTCTCTTACAGATACTTTTGCTTCGAGGTCTACAATCCCTTCGTCCTTAGCTCGTTTGAGTACTGCCTGAACCCTTCTCGACACAGAGTTCTCTTTCTCTCTAAGATTACGCCTAATCTCCTGTAACTGAGGAGATGCTGTGTCTTTTACCTCGCCATGCCTGTCTACAATCTCGTCTATCCTGTAGAGAATCTCGGGCGGATAAATAACAGGGGCGGCCAATTTGAACAGATTGGGGTATTTTTGAGACTTGCCGCTATTAAGTTTATCCTCTCTAAAGAATAGCGTAAGCTCCTTTAAAGTTGCCAAAAACTGTTTCAGGCTTATCATATCGTTGAGCGATATTACCGCACTTGGTGTCTCCAATGGTTTAAGGAAATGGATTGTGTCTACATATCCATTTCTTGGGAAGGACTGCTCAAAGATAGATATTACCCTCATCTCATCTGTAAGACGCAGTCGTTTGTCAATTGTCTCCTTTTTGCATGATACCTCCTCTTCGCCGGCTCTCTGTTTTGCATAATTGGTACTGCACCTGCCTGCTATCTGTTCGCGAATCTTTTTAAAACCTAACTTCTGTTCTATTTTCTCTGCGTTTATCATCTGTAAATATCCTCCTATATGTGACGCATATTTTCTGCAAAGATACGAGTTTATAGTTTATGGCGTTGGCTTTGGCGAGTAAAGAGGGCTTTGGCGTTAGCGTTGGCCGGTTTTGAAGGTAAAGATGGTATAGAGACGGTAAGGTGAAAAAGGTAAAGGTTTTTGAAAAAATGAAAACATCAGCTAAATCAGCTAACGCCAACGCCAACGCCTTTTTACAATTGTTAAGAAATGGTGATATTGTGGTAACGTTTTGTAATAAAAGATTAACACTTTTGTAAACAAAAAGTATCAAAAACTCTGTTTTTTTGCATTTGAAAAATTAGGCGAAAAACAGATTTATATGGAATTTTTTCTTTTGGGAATAGTCGTATTCCTGTTCGTATTGGCAATTTTTGATTTGGTTGTTGGGGTAAGCAACGATGCCGTAAACTTCCTCAACTCTGCAATTGGGGCAAAAGCCGCCTCATTTAAAACAATCATAGCAGTGGCAGCCGTTGGTGTGTTTATGGGAGCTACCATGAGTAACGGAATGATGGATATAGCCCGTCACGGAATATTCAGACCGGAACAATTCTACCTCAATGAGTTGATGTGTATTTTCCTGGCCGTTATGATTACAGATATCATTTTGCTTGATATATTCAATTCGCTTGGAATGCCAACATCTACTACGGTTTCAATGGTATTTGAACTGTTGGGCGCAACTTTTGCTTTGGCGATCTTTAAGATGAATGCAAGCGGAGGAGAGCTTACCTTCTTTGACCTTCTTAATACAGAAAAAGCACTCTCTGTTATCCTTGGAATCTTTATGTCCGTGGCAATAGCATTCTTCTTTGGATCTTTGGTACAATATATAGCAAGGCTTATCTTTACTTTCAACTACAAAAGCAAACTCAAATGGAAGATTGGAATCTTTGGAGGAATAGCAACAACGGCTATCATATATTTCCTGCTTATTAAAGGTGTTAAAGACCTTTCATTCATGACTCCCGAATACAAGCAGTGGATACACAATAATACTCTAATGATAGTTTGCAGTTGCCTTGTATTCTTTACAGCCTTTATGCAGATACTCCATTGGTGCAAGGTTAATGTCTTTAAGGTGGTTGTACTGCTTGGAACATTCTCGCTTGCAATGGCCTTTGCCGGCAACGACCTTGTAAACTTTATTGGAGTTCCGTTGGCAGGACTGTCCTCTTACCAGGATTATGTAGCAACCGGTGCAACAGATCCAAACTCCATGTTAATGGATTCGCTAAACGGCCCGGCAAAAACACCTGTCGTATTCCTTATAGGAGCCGGTATAATAATGGTAATCTCTTTGGCAACATCCAAGAAAGCATATAATGTTATAAAGACATCGGTAGACCTTTCAAGGCAGGATGGTGGCGATGAGATGTTCGGTTCCTCTAAGGTTGCAAGAAGCATAGTCCGTTCATTTGTATCTGTATCAACATGGATTGTATCCGTTACACCTGTCTCTGTACAACATTGGATTAACGAGCGCTTTAAAAGGGATGAGGCAATATTGGAAGACGGTGCTGCATTCGACTTGGTAAGGGCATCCGTAAATCTTGTGCTTGCAGGTCTGCTCATTGCGTTGGGAACATCTCTAAAACTTCCTCTTTCAACCACTTACGTAACCTTTATGGTGGCTATGGGTTCCTCTCTTGCAGACCGTGCATGGGGAAGAGAGAGTGCGGTATTCCGTATAACAGGTGTGCTTTCTGTTATCGGCGGCTGGTTCATTACAGCAGGAGTTGCATTTGCAGCAGCAGCAATAATAGTCCTTATAATCTACTTTGGAGGGACGGTGGCAATGGTTGCGGTCATTATTCTTGCTGTTATAGTTCTAATCAAGACCAACATCCGTTTTAGAAAGAAAGCACAAGAGGAGAAGAAAGACGAGCTCTTTAACGCGATGATTGCCAGCAACGATAAAAAAGAGATTTGGACAATGCTCCGTAAACATATTTCGGGGGAGATGAAGGAGTTTCTTGCCTACACCGTTGAGACATACATGCAGATTACAGACGGATTTATAAATGAAGACCTTAAACCTCTTCGCAAGGCGGAACGTTCTCTTATCAATGAAAAGACCTCCCTAAAGAGCATAAGGAGAAAGGAGACACTCTGCTTTAGAAAGATAGACAAAGCATTGGCCATTGAGAAGAGTACGTGGTTTAATCTTGGAATAAACAGTTGTGTATCTGTAATGTACAGCTTAAGACGTATATGTGAGTATTGCAAAGAACATGTAGACAATAACTTTACTCCGCTTCCCGACAAATATTCTGTGGAGTTCCTGCCTTTACGCGAAAAGATGATGAGCCTGTTTGTTAGGAGCATAGACGTATTGGAGAGCGGTAATTACGAGGAAACCGTAGAGATAAGGAATGAGTGTGAGGAGGTTATGGCACTACTTTCAAAAACATATAAAGAGCTGTTCTACAGCCTGCAGGAGGATGAGAGTACATCTAATCTAACAGTTACATACGTTTATCTTAACCTGTTGCAGGAGTCTCAGGAGATTGTGCATCTGTTGAGGCAGTTCTTGAGGGCTGAACGTAAGTTGCAACAATCCATTACCCAATAATTCAGAGGTTTTCGCTTATGCGCAGCTTTTTCTTGTCGTGCCATGATTAGTTTATTGTTTATATACTCTCTTTACCTTCTATATACTATAAACTTTTAACTAAACTAAGGCCAACGCTAACGCTAACGCAAAAATATTAAAGAAGGGCTTGTCATTATTTTTGGTAAGCCCTATTATTATGCTTACATTTGTTAAATATTTGTTAAGCGAATGTAAGCACAAGGTTTTGCAGGAAACGGTAATTCTATATATTTTTTTGATAATAGCCTCCTACCTTATAGGTTCGGTCTCCAGTTCAATAATATTGGGGAGGTACTTTTATGGCATTGATGTAAGACAGTTTGGAAGCCATAACCCGGGAGCCAACAATACGCAGAGGGTCTTGGGATGGAAGATGGGGCTTACAGTTTTCATCTTTGATCTGTTAAAAGGGGTTGCAGCTGTACAGCTTGCCCGTCTGCTGCCGTTTGATCACGAAACCAACCCGTATGTAGCTTCTCAGATTGTGTTTGGACTGTCTGCAATATTAGGGCATATTTTTCCGCTGTTCCATAATTTTAAAGGGGGAAAAGGGGTCTCGACCCTTGTAGGGGTTCTTTTGGCTATCCACCCCTTTGCGGTGCTGCTCTGCCTCATAGTTTTCCTCATTGTTTTTGCTTTTACAAGGTATATCTCTGTAAGCGTTATTGCGGCAGTTACCTGTTTCCCTTTTATGGTTAATTTTATTTTTGCACTTTGGCTTCAGCCCGAGGAGACGCTTACCCTAAAGATATTCAGCATAGTTGTAGGTGTTATCATCTGGTTGACACACCTTAGCAATCTTAAAAGGCTCTACCACGGCAAGGAGGAGCGGTTCTCGGTAAAACCCGCCGTTGCCCCATATGCTTTTTACGCCTCCCAAAAAAAATCAGAATAATATCAACAGATATTTTCAAGACTGTGTAAAATTGTATAAAAAGAGGAATTATGAGGCAAGCGTAACGCAGAAATTGCCTTTTTATACAATTTTATTTGTAGGAATTCTCTATAGCCAACCTCAACTCAGTAATACTATGCATAGGGGTAATCTCACCGTTTTTTACAAAAGAGATGGTACCTGTCTCCTCGGAAACAACTATTACGGTGGCATCTGTCTCCTCTGTAACGCCGGCCGCAGCACGGTGGCGCATCCCAAGATGAGCAGGTATGTTAGGATTCTCTGTCATTGGGAGGGTACATCTTGCGGCTATTATACGCCCATTGCCAATAACCACGGCACCGTCGTGGAGAGGGGAGTTCTTAAAGAAGAGGTTCTCTATGAGCCTTCTGTTAATTGTCGCATCAATTGTATCTCCCGTTTCTATGATGAAATCTAATGAGGATGAATGTTTCATTACTATGAGCGCTCCTGTTTTTGTTTCGCTCATCTTTCTAACAGCTTGGGTAAGCTCGTCGAGCTCGTGGAGGTTTATATCCATCCCCTTTTTACCAAAAAAGTTGCCAATAATTCTGTGAGCACTTTTCCCGTTTACATAGCGTTGGCCAAGGTGTAGCAGAAAACGTCTTATCTCTTGTTGGAAGAGAATGATAAGGGCAATGAATCCAACACCTAAAACCTGCCCCATAAGAGCAGAGAGCAAACTCATCTTCAATGCCTTAACCACTATCCAAAAGACATATATCATGAGTATTCCAACAAATATGCTTATGGCGGCAGTTCCTCTAATCAACTTGTAAATGTAGTAGATGATTAATCCTACCAAGCAGATGTCTATGATATCAATGAGTTGTATGTTTATAAAATCAAACACTTTCCTTCTGTTTTAAGCCTACGACCACAAAGTTAGGGATTATTTGTCGGGAAGCAAATTAGTGCTTTCTTATAATGTATTCTTTAAAAATATTAAAGAGTATGCCGTTTTTGATATGGTGTTGGCAACATAGGATAAGGGAGTTCCATTAATTATGGTCCTCCCTTATTCAAATAATCAACTTTATTATCTATAACAAACTTATATCAATAACCTATGAATGTCATTTAAGTAACTCTTCTAATTTTGCTTGTAATTCATTGCCTCTTAGATCTCTATCAATTATAATGCCATTTCTGTCAAAAAGGACTGTAGCAGGGATACCACTAACGCCATAAAGTTTAGAACCTTCACAGTTCCAGCCTTTTAGATCTGATAGCTGAATCCAAGGCAAATTCAACTCTTTAAGAGCATTTAGCCATGCCTCTTTTTGAGAATCTAAAGAAATACCTATAATCTCAAAATCTTTTCCTCCAAATTTTTTATAGGCTTCAAGAATATTAGGCATCTCGGCTCTGCATGGAGCACACCAACTTGCCACACTTAGGCAGGCTAATGCCGCTGTTATTAATCTGGTCATTTTATAAATGCTTTATTATAACTTCGTACTAATTCCAACCTTCATTCTGTTTCCATCCCAAATTGGCAACCTCCCCGCTATAGATTGGCATAGCCCAATGAGGATCGTCTGGACCTATAGTCATAGTAGTCTTAGAGTTTATGTCTGTTGGATCTGACAAGATTACGCGAGATACGCTAATTCCTGCTTTTTCGGCACCGTTAAGACGTTTGATATCGTAGAATCTCCATAGCCCGGCAAACTCTCTATCTCTTTCATCTAAAACATCTTGCACAGAACCACCTATGTTGTTGGCAGCTTCCGTATTTAAGAACCTCGTAGCACGTAAATCCTTTAGAACCTGCGCAGCCTCATCTGTTTTACCACCTCTGGCAAGACATTCAGCTTTGATAAGCATCATCTCAGCAGTGGTCATTCCAAGTAGTTTTACGGGGCCATTTCCGTGGAATCTATAATAACAGTGTGCATGCCAAGGTTTTAACCACTTCTGTGTTTCGTTTGATATACAATTTTTTGTTTGTACACCATCTATGACTGCTGTGTAGAAAGAACCTGGAGCAAACATCAAAGGATAGTTTGAATTGTAGAAGTAAATCCATCTTGCATCATTTTCTCTATCAAAGAGGTTATATAGTTTTTCTGAAACGGGACAAAAGTCACCGGTTGAGATGCTTGGCAGGTATAACTCTTCATATTGTGTAACAGGTTGAAGTGCCAAATTTAAAAGAGCAAATGGAACCATGGCTTGGAGAGTACCCTTAATAGCTGTGTTATCTTCATTCAACAGGTTAAATGTAGTAGATGGAACCAACTCATAATTAGGATCATTTTTAAAGGTAACTAATGTACTGTGTGCAGCAAGAGCTGCATTGGCATTCTTTAGAGCTGAATCATAATTCCCTCTGTATAGATCTACTCTTGCTTTAAGCGCTTTAACAGTTGGGACAGTAGGCCTAAAACTGGTCTTTAGATTAAATTTGGTACATCCTGCCTTTGTAAGCAGCTCCTCTGCTTTATCCAAATCTTCATATATCCTACCAAGTGTATATCCAACAGTCTCTCTTGCAGGTATCTCTCCAGGGGCTACGCCATCTCTGTAACCTATGCCGGGAGCATTTTCATCCCACAAACAGAAAGAGAGCATTAGTATAAAATGGTAATATGCTCTTCCAAAGTAAGCTTCACCGGCAACCTGGTCGTGAGTTTGTTGATTTGTCTGTTCTACCTTGTCTATGTTATGCAAAATGGTGTTAAACCTATAGATTCTCTCCCACGAAGGGGTCCAGGTTGTTAACATGTTATATTGATTATTTACCAACTCCTCTTTGTCTAAGGTATATTTCATATAGTTGTAAGGAGAACGTTTAAGCCCGTATGTAAAGTAATCAGGATCTATTTCAATGGCATCTGTAAGAAAAATCTGGTCACTCATATACCCTCCGGTTATTCCGTAAGTAATGTAAACATCACCGGGGGCGTCGAATAAGTATAGGTCTAAACTTCCCGACAATTCTTTCAATTGGTCCATGTGATAAATGTATGCACTTCCCGATTTGTTTGGAGTCTCATCCAAAAAATCATCGCATCCTGTTAATAAGGCACTTCCTATAAATGCAAACAGAACCGGTAATATTTTGTTAATATATTTTTTCATGATATCCCTGTTTATTTAAAGTTTACTTTTATTCCAAATGTAAATGTGCGCATAGGTTTTATATTACCATATACGTAATCGGGATCAAATCCTTTTTTTGAACTATAAATCAGTCCAAGGTTGGACCCCTGTAGATAGATAGTTGCAGATTTAACAACTCTCTGTTTATCTAACAGTTTAGTAGGCAGTTCATATCCTAAATAAACCTCTTGTAATCTTAAATGATCCCCTTTCTGATAAGAGTCTATATTCTTTAACTGCATGTTGTAAGTGTAGTTATATGCATGAGCGGCTGTGAATACATTAGCATTTTCATCGTTATAAAGAGGGAATGCAACATATTTTTTTTGATTTGCATAACCCTCATCATACACCTTAAAACTCCTATCAAGTTCTTTACTAAAATATGGGTTGTTCATATTGTAGTCAAAGATCTGATTTTTATATACCCAGTAATTAAATCTACCTGTAATAAGAAATGAGAGAGTAATTCCTTTATAGGTAAATCTGTTTGTAAAACCCATTTCATATTTAGGGGTACTTGTTCCTAAATAGTAGAAATAATTATGATCATCCAATGTCATTCCGTTCTGGCGTTCTATCTGATCTCCAAGATGTGATGAAGTGTAATCTACCAATGTTTCATCCTTACCATCTTTGCCTTGCAATATAACAAAGCCCTCTTTAGTGTATCCTTTTAATTTAGCAACAGTTATAGCATCAATAGGGTATCCCTTTAGATAGTCCATATTAAGTATAGGAGATTGAGATGTAACATTATACTCAAGAATCTTATTTGTATTATATGCTATATTCAGATTCCCGCTCCATCTTAAATCTCCTGCAATTCTAATATTGCTGTTCAAACTGATTTCAATACCTTTATTCGATACTTTGGCATTGTTGTAGTTGGCCGAATCTGTTCCTTGAGAGATTACAGGGACGGTAGCTTTTGCAAGTACATCATATGAATATTTATTGTAATAATCTATGCTTCCATATAGTCTGCTCCCAAATAGATCAAAATCTACTCCAATGTTAAGTGTTCTTGATTTCTCCCATGTTAGTGATGGGTTTCCTCTCATTGCTATAACGCTGAAAGGTTCATTGTTTGTATATGTTATATTACCGGGATAGGTTTTTAGTGTTGTAACGGTAGAATTATTATTCTTTCCGGCTGATACGCCTGCTATACCAATAGAGGCTCTTATCTTTAACATATTCAGCCATTTTACATCTTTAAGGAAATTTTCTTGTGTCATAATCCAACTGCCTCCAACAGACCAGAATGGAGAGAATTTTTCTCTTGTCTCTTTTGTCTGGTAGTTGGTTGCATCTGTACGGAAACTACCGGTAATAGAGTATTTGTTATTGAATGTATAACTTGCATTTGCGTATGCAGAGAAATAACGTTCAATAAATTGAGATAAAGCGCCTAACCCCTGATACGGCATTAGAGAATTTACTCCAAAGATATTTGGTTTTCTTGTTACATAATCTGGTGTTGATAATACAGAATATGTATTTTTATTAAAGCCATATCTTGTAACAGAAGGGATAACATCTGTTGTAGATGAGATAACCTCTGTTCCTGCTATTGCAGAGATGGTGTGTTTCCCAAAGGTTCTGTTAAAATCGGCCTGTCCTCTTAAATTGTAGCTATCGTATTTGTTACCGGTATCGGTAAATACACCTCCGGCAGGTAAGTAAGATTCATATAATCCGGTTGCAGGATTTAACGTAGAGTATGTATTGTAAAGGTCTCTTACATAGTATGAATCAATGTCGTACATATTCTTGCCATCCGTTCTGCCATACTCATATTGCCCTTTTGCGCTAAGTCCAAGTCCCCACTCAGTCTTGTAATTTAAGCCACCCTGTACCCTGTAGTTAAGACTTTTTGTTGTGTTATGTCTATATTTTAGATCTTCAACGGGGTTGTATAGCCAACTCGCGGGGGTCTTTCCATTATATTCACTCATTAAAATAGGATAATAGATAGTGTTGGCTGTTGGAACATGCAGATAGTTACCGCTCTCATCTACAAACCTTGTCCATGGAGAAACGTATGTTTTTAGATTCTCTATACTCTCTCCATTATTTTTGTTTTTGCTAAAAACGGTGTTAAGACTAACATTAAATGATAGATTCTTTGTAATCTTTGCAGAACTCTGCATATTAAGATTTACCCTTTCGCTTCCATTTCCAACCATATAGGTGTCATTTGAATTATATGAAGCTGAAAAAGCGTAATCAATCCTCTCAGAAGAGCCTCTTAATGCCATATTGTACTGCTGTTTTACAGCATTTCTCATTAGATATTTCTTAATCTGTTTCTCCCAAATTTTATTGTTGCCAAGGGCTATCAGTTCAGCTCTTTTAGCGCTATATTCCGGTTCAGAAATAGAGGCTCTTGTATTCTTTTCCCAAATTAGGGAGTATGGCTCAGCATAATATACGCGTCTGGCTGTTGCCATAAGGTATGGGTCTTGAGTTCCCGATATATTAACAGGCGTATATTTATTCATTAATTCAACATATCTGAATTGATTTTCGGCTGAGGCCATGTTAAAGGCGTAGTCTAAATCTGGTTTAGAAGATACACTTACAAAAGCATCTGCAGATATATCCAATTTACTGCTGCCTTTTGCTTTTTTTGTAGTAATTACAATAACGCCGTTAGCTGCACGTGCTCCATAAATTGAGGTTGCCGAGGCATCTTTCAAAACAGTTATATTCTCTACATCATTAGGGTTAATTGTAGAGAAAGGATCGCTGTTAGTTGAATAACCGTTTATAGGGAAACCGTCCACAACTATTAGAGGATCTTTGTCTAACTGATCTTTTTGCAGTGTTCCCTGACCTCTAATAACAAAACGTGGAGTACCATCTACAGAATTACTTGATACAGCTAATCCTGGAATGATTCCACCTAAAATATCAGAAATATTAGATGTGGGTTTTTGTGCAATTACCTCGGAATTAACAATTACATACGAACCTGTAGCTCTCTCCTTAGATATTGTCTGGTAACCTGTAATGACAACATTCTCCAAAGCAATGGCATCTG